>VAZZ01000087.1:0-6461 GCA_005884715.1 Alphaproteobacteria bacterium
GGCTCGGCCACCATCGAAGGCCGCATCGACATGGGCGAGAAGGTCATCATCAACATCAAGACCTGGGTCGACGGGCACAAGCCGCCCGACCGCGTTCTGCCCTCCATGCTCTAAAGCGGTGCCGGGACCAGAGAGCCTCATTCCCTTCGCCGCCTTCTGGCTGGTGGCCGTTCTCACGCCCGGGCCCAATATGCTGCTGTTTACCTGGCTCGCGGTGAGCAAGCCTTCCCGCATTTGCGCTCAGCTGCGTCGCCGGCATCCAGAGCGCCATGCTGATCTGGGCGCTTTCTCTCGCCTTCGTTGCGAGCCTCTTCGCCACCACCTCCGTGATCCATGGACCCTTTGGCTTGGCCTTGCGGGTGTGGCCCTTATGCTCGCCATGTCGGCCAGCTATTGCCTGATCTGCCTGTGGCTCCTCGCGCGGCCCGGCGCGCTCGCCCTCTATGCGCGCTCGGAGCGCTATATCACCGCGGGCGCCGGGATCATCTTCGCGACCTTCGGATTGCAGCTTCTGGCAAGCGGGCTTCTCACTGCCTGATGACGGCTAGCTCCGGTAGCGCAGCGCATCGACCAGCAGCGCAAAGGCCGGCGAGCTCTGGCGGCGATGCGGATAGTAAAGATGGTACCCTGGAAATGGCGGGCACCAATCCGCCAGGACACGGACGAGCCGGCCTTCCGCAATATGAGCCGTCACCTGATCCTCCGGCAGGTAAGCGAGGCCAATGCCGGCCAGAACCGCATTCAGCCTGAGGGCCAGATTGTTGAACACCAGCGGGCCCTCGACCCGCACCTTCGCGCCCGTCTTTCTCGAACTCCCAGGCATAGAGCCCGCCCCGGGTCGGGAGGCGGATGTTGATGCAGTTATGGGCTGTCAGGTCCTGCGGCGTTTGCGGCGGCTTGTATTGCGCGAAATAGGACGGCGCACCGACGACGGCCATGCGCATGTCAGGGCCAATACGCACCGCGATCATGTCTTTGGCGACCTGTTCTCCGAGGCGGATACCGGCGTCACAACGTTCCGCGACGATGTCGGTCAGCCCATAATCGACAATGATCTCGACCTTGATGTCCGGATAATCCGGCAACAGCCGCGCCAGAACCGGCCAGAGAATCTGGTTGGCTGACTGCTCGCCCGCCGTGATGCGGATGGTGCCAGCGGGCTTGTCGCGCAGCTCGCTCAATGCGGCCAGTTCGGTTTCGATCTCCTCAAACCGCGGGCCAATGCTTTGAACCAGGCGTTCGCCTGCCTCGGTCGGCGAGACGCTGCGCGTGGTCCGAGCCAACAGTCGAAGACCGAGCCGTTCTTCAAGTCCGCGGATAGTGTGGCTGAGCGCCGATTGCGACACGCCGAGCTTCGCTGCCGCCCTGGTGAAGCTCCGTTCGCGCGCGACGGCGAGGAAGGCAATGAGGTTAGTGACGTTTTCGCGCGGCATTCATGAGTTCCTCTCATAAGTCCATGCGAATTCTACCAGCTAATCACATAGGGGCCCACTTCCTAAATACCAGCCTTCCAACAATCGCCCGAAGATCGACCATGCCGCCCGCTGCCTCTACCGCGCTCTTTGCCCACCGTACGCTCGTGCTGGCGATCATCCTCGTCAGCTACATGATGATCGTGCTCGATATCTCGATCGTCATTACCGCGCTTCCGAAGATCCAGGCCGGCCTCAATTTTTCGGCGACCGGACTCTCATGGGTGCAGAGCGCCTATACGCTTGCTTTTGGCGGCCTGCTCCTGCTCGGGGCCCGCGCCGGCGACATCCTCGGCCGGCGCCGCATGTTCATCATTGGACTGGCGCTGTTCACCGCCACATCGCTCGCTATCGGTCTGGCGCAGTCACCCGCCTGGCTGCTCGGCGCCCGCGCGCTGCAAGGTGTTGGCGCCGCACTCCTGGCGCCATCGACCCTTGCCCTTCTGTCGACGAATTTCCCCGAGGGGCCGGAGCGGACGCGCGCCATCGCCTATTACGGCACCGTTGCCAGTATCGGCGCTACCGTCGGCCTTGTACTCGGCGGCGTCCTTGCCGATCTTTTGTCCTGGCGGGTCGGATTCTTCATCAACCTGCCGATCGGGATCGGCTTGATGCTCGCCGCGCGGCGCCACCTCGCCGAGACCGAACGGCGCTCGGGCCAGTTCGACTTCGCAGGCGCCATCAGCTCGACCCTCGGCATGACGGCGCTTGTCTATGGTATCGTGCGCTCAGCGACCGCCGGCTGGAGTGATCCGCTTACGATCGCGGTGCTCGCCGCCGGCGCATTGCTGCTCTCGCTGTTCGTTGTGAACGAAGCGCGCGCGCCGCAACCGATCATGCCGCTGCGCCTGTTCGCGAGCCGTGAGCGCGCCGGCGCCTATGCCACCCGCATTCTCTATCTCGGCGCCATGATGGGTTTCTGGTTCTTCATCACCCAGTTCCTCCAGGGTGTCATCGGCATGAGACCGTTCCAGGCCGGCATTGCTTTCCTGCCGCTGATGCTCTCCAACTTCGCGGTGGCCATGACTGTGCCAAAGCTCACGCGGCTGATCGGCAATGCCGGGCTGCTCGCTTGCGGCATCGCGATCACGCTGATCGGGATGGCCTCTCTCACCCTTGTCTCCGCCGGGACGTCTTACCTCGCCGGCATGGTGCTGCCGATGATCCTGCTCGGCATCGGCCAGGGAGGCACCTTGAGCCCACTCACCGTTGCCAGCCTCGTGAACGTCGCCCGCGAAGATGCCGGCGCGGCATCAGGGCTCGTCAATGCGGCCCACCAGCTAGGCGGCTCCCTCGGAATAGGCATTCTCGTTACCGTATTCGCCACCGCGAGCTCCCATACGCTCGGCGATCGCGACTTGCTTGCGCAAGGCATAGCGGCCGCGCTGACCGCCAGCACCATCATGCTCGTGCTCTGCCTCATGCTCGTCCTGATGCTGATCGTCAGGCCTCGTAAGACCGCAGGAGATGTTCGAGCAGTGGCAGAAGCAGAAACCTAACTTGATGGAGGATAAAATGCAGAAGCGCAGACTTGGAAACAGCAATCTGGAAGTCTCGGCCATCGGGCTCGGCTGCATGGGGCTGAGCTTTGGCTATGGTCCTGCCGTAGATAAGGGGCAAGGAATCGCACTGATCAGGGCGGCCGTCGAGCGCGGCGTCACCTTTTTCGACACTGCCGAAGTCTATAGTCCATTCACCAATGAAGAACTGGTCGGGAGGCGCTGGCCCCGTTCAGGAGCCAGGTTGCGATTGCCACCAAGTTCGGGTTCAAGCTCGACCCCGATACAGGCAAGCAGACCGGTCTCGACAGCCGGCCGGAGCACATCAAGCAAGTCGCCGAGGCCTCGCTCAAGCGTCTCAAAAGCCAGGCAATCGATCTCTTCTATCAGCACCGCGTTGATCCGAATGTTCCGATCGAAGACGTCGCCGGCGCGGTGAAGGATCTGATCCGCGAAGGCAAGGTCAGGCATTTCGGTTTGTCGGAAGCGGGTGCCCGGACGATCCGGCGCGCCCACGCCGTCCAGCCCGTCACGGCCCTGCAGAGCGAATATTCGCTATGGTGGCGAGAGCCAGAGGAAGAAATATTGCCGACACTCGCCGAACTTGGAATCGGCTTCGTGCCGTTCAGCCCACTGGGCAAGGGCTTCCTTACGGGCGCCATCAGCGAGACCACGACATTCGACAGCACTGATTTCCGCAACATCGTTCCCCGCTTCACGCCGGAGGCGCGCAAGGCGAACCAGGCGGTGGTCGATCTCATCGGTGAGATCGCAACGCGCAAGCAGGCGACACGCGCCCAGATCGCGCTGGCCTGGGTCCTGGCGCAGAAGCCGTGGATCGTGCCGATCCCCGGCACCTGCGCGACATAGACAGCGCCGTCTCGAGGATCGCGGTGCAAGGGGCGCGATACCCGGAACATCTACAGCAGCTCGTCGGCCGCTGAGAAGGAGAACAATCGATAAAGCCGCTCGCTGCTCGCCTTCTATGCGGGCTGGCCCAAGACAATGTCGGCCATACCTGTCGCAAAGTCAGTCTTCGAATCGCGAGGGCACGCAACTCGCAAGGTGAATCCGTCGACGCGGGGCTCGGCGTGCTGCCTCCTCTTTCATGAGCCACGCTCATAAGCCCTATCGCGCAAGGACGACTAATCAAACCCGACGGTTAACCTATCTGCGGATGGAGGGGCGAATCTCTCAACGTCAGTGTCGCCCGATATTTCATCGACGTCACCGCAGAAGGGAATGGAACGCAACATGCAGAATCCCGTTGAATTCGAAATGTCCCGACGTGGTCTGTTGATCGGAGCAGCCGCTTCCGCCGCGGCGGCAGCGGCACCATCGATGGCCAACGCCCAACCTGCCGTAACTGGAGCGCCCGTCATGTCGAAAGTATCTTTCAGCGTGAACGGTGAGGCCCGCGTCCTCGAGGTAGACACGCGGACCACGCTGCTCGACGCGTTGCGCGAGCATTTGCATCTCACCGGCACCAAGAAAGGCTGCGATCATGGCCAATGCGGCGCCTGCACGGTGATCGTCGACGGGCGGCGGATCAATTCATGCCTGACACTCGCCGTGATGCATGAGGGCGACAGCATCACCACCATCGAGGGGCTTGACCTGCCACAGAGCCTGCATCCGATGCAGGCCGCATTCGTGAAGCATGACGGCTATCAGTGCGGCTACTGCACGCCGGGGCAGATCTGCTCGGCCGTCGCGGTGCTCGATGAGATCAAAGCCGGCATTCCGAGCCATGCAAGCGCCGATCTCAATGCTCTGCCGCAAGCGACAACCGCCGAACTGCGCGAGCGGATGAGCGGCAATATCTGCCGCTGCGGCGCCTATTCCAACATTGTCGATGCGATTACCGAGGTCGCCGGGAGGAAGGCATGAGATCCTTTACTTACGAACGCGCTCGTTTGCCCGGCGAGGCCGCGTCGGCCGCTTCACGCATCGAAGGCGCCAAGTTCATCGCCGGCGGCACCAACCTGCTCGACCTGATGAAGCTCGAGATCGAGACGCCGACCCATCTGATCGATGTGAACGGCCTGGCGCTCGACAAGATCGAGACGACGCCCGAAGGGGGTTTGCGCATTGGCGCTTTGGTGCGCAACACCGACCTTGCCGCCGATCCACGGGTCAGGCGCGATTACGGGCTGCTCTCGCGGGCGCTGCTCGCGGGCGCCTCGGGCCAATTGCGCAACAAGGCGACGACGGCGGGTAATCTGCTGCAGCGCACCCGCTGCCCCTATTTCTACGATACTAACCAGCCTTGCAACAAACGCCGGCCCGGCAGCGGATGCGCCGCAATCGGCGGCTTCAGCCGCCAGCATGCGATCCTGGGGGCAAGCCAGGCCTGTATCGCAACCCATCCGAGCGACATGGCGGTCGCCTTGCGCGCGCTCGATGCGACGGTCGAAACGGTGCGGCCGGACGGCTCGGTGCAGAGCGTCCCCATCGCCGAGTTGTATCGCCTGCCTGGCGATACGCCGCAGATCGAGACGACGCTCGTGCCCGGTGAACTCATCACGGCGGTCAAGCTGCCCAAACCGATCGGCGGCACGCATATCTACCACAAGGTCCGCGACCGCGCGTCTTACGCCTTCGCCCTGGTCTCGGTCGGCGCGATCGTCGCACCTGACGGCACCGGGCGCGTCGCGCTCGGCGGCGTGGCGCACAAGCCCTGGCGCGTCGAGGCCGCCGAGGCGGAAATGCCGCGCGGCGCCAAGGCCGTCACCGAGCAATTGCTCGCCGGCGCCAAACCGACAGATGAGAATGCATTCAAGCTGCCACTCGTCGAGCGCACGCTCAGCGCCGTGTTCGCGCAAGCAAGAGTCTGAGTCATGAGATTCGATACCCCCGCCACCACCAATCCGATCGACCAGCTCAAAGTCATCGGCATTCCGACCGACCGGATCGACGGTCCGCTCAAGACGACCGGCACAGCGCCCTATGCCTATGAGCGGCACGACGCGGTGCCCAAAGCAGCCTATGGCTATGTGGTCGGTTCGGCCATCGCCAAGGGACGGATCGCCTCGATCGATCTCGCCGACGCCAAGGCGGCACCAGGCGTGCTTGCCATTGTCACGGCGGACAATGCCGGCAAGCTCGACAAGGGCAATTTCAACACTGCCAAGCTGCTTGGCGGCCCGGAGATCGAGCATTATCACCAGGCCATAGCACTCGTGGTCGCTGAGACTTTCGAAGAGGCGCGCGCCGCGGCACGGTTGGTGCGCGTCGATTACGTCAAGGCCAGCGGTGCGTTCGACCTTGGGGCGGGGAAAGACTCCGCCACGCCGGCTCCCGGGTTCGGCGGCCCGGCGGACACCGCCATCGGCAATTTCGACGGCGGCTTCGCCACGGCGCCGGTCAAGCTCGATGAGACCTACACCACGCCCGATCAAGCGCACGCGATGATGGAGCCGCATGCCTCGCTTGCCGCCTGGGAGGGAAACAAGCTGACGCTCTGGACCTCCAACCAGATGATCGACTG
>VAZZ01000087.1:6490-9180 GCA_005884715.1 Alphaproteobacteria bacterium
GGGCCGATGCGGTGCTGGCGGCCTTGGGTGCGCGCGCCGCAAGGCGGCCGGTCAAGGTCGCGCTGCCGAGGCCCCTCATGTTCAACAATACCACACACCGGCCGGCGACGATCCAACGCATCCGCATTGGGGCGACGAGCGACGGCAGGATCACCGCCCTAGGCCATGAGAGCTGGTCTGGCGATCTGCCGGATGGCGGGCCGGAGGCCGCAGTGTACCAGACGCGACTTCTCTATGCCGGCGCCAACCGCATGACGGCGACAAGGCTAGCGGTGCTCGATCTGCCGGAAGGCAATGCCATGCGTGCACCTGGCGAAGCGCCGGGCCTGATGGCACTCGAGATCGCCATGGACGAAATGGCCGAGAAGCTCAGGCTTGATCCCATCGAATTCCGCATCCGCAATGACACGCAGGTCGATCCCGAAAACCCCGACCGGCCCTTCTCGCAGCGCCAGCTCACCGAATGCCTGCGCATCGGCTCCGATCGCTTCGACTGGAGCAAGCGCAATCCGCTGCCCGGCAGGAGTCGCGACGGACGCTGGCTCACCGGCATGGGCGTCGCTGCAGCCTTCCGCAACAACCTGCTCACCAAGTCAGGCGCACGAGTCCGGCTCGACAACCGCGGCATCGTGACGGTCGAGACCGACATGACCGACATCGGTACTGGCAGCTACACGATCATCGGCCAGACGGCGGCCGAGATGATGGGCCTGCCGATCGACAAGGTGATCGTGCGCCTTGGCGACTCGACCTTTCCGGTTTCGTCCGGTTCGGGCGGGCAATGGGGCGCCAACAACTCGACCTCGGGCGTCTATGCGGCCTGTATCAAATTACGCGAGGCGGTGACCCAGAAGCTCGGCTTCAACTCCGCCGATGCGGTGTTCGCTGACGGCCAGGTCCGCGCAGGCAATCGCAGCGTATCGCTGGCGGAGGCTGCCGGCGAGGATGGCATCGCTGCCGAGGACATCATCGAATATGGCGACCTTGGAAAAAAATACCAGCAATCGACCTTCGGCGCGCATTTCGTCGAAGTCGGCGTCGATGCAGCAACGGCCGAGATCCGCATCCGGCGCATGCTCGCGGTGTGCGCCGCCGGCCGCATCCTCAACCCCAAAACGGCGAGGAGCCAGGTGATCGGCGCGATGACGATGGGCGCCGGTGCTGCCCTGATGGAAGAGCTCGTGGTCGACAAACGCCTCGGTTTCTTCGTCAATCATGATCTCGCCGGCTATGAAGTGCCGGTACATGCCGATATCCCGCACCAGGAAGTCATCTTCCTCCACGAGACCGATCCGATGTCCTCGCCCATGAAGGCCAAGGGGGTGGGCGAACTCGGCATCTGTGGGGTTGGCGCGGCCGTCGCCAATGCGATCTACAACGCCTCTGGCGTTCGCGTACGCGACTATCCGATCACGCTCGACAAGCTCCTCGACCGGCTGCCGACCATAGGATGAGCAGCATGATCACGCGCAGACGCGTGCTCGTCGCTGGTGGCGGCTTCGCTGCCCTGACAGCATCCGAGGCGGCCGCAACAGAACAAATGACAGGATCGATGGAGATCAAGAGAAACGGTTCGCACCCTTCCGGCAATGGTCCGGCGGAATATTTCACCGGATCGGTACGCATCGACTCGCGGTTCCAGGCCAGCGAACCGGCGCGGGCCGGGGGTGCTTTCGTCACATTCGAACCTGGAGCCCGCACGGCCTGGCATAGGCATCCTTTGGGCCAGACGCTGATTGTCACATCCGGCTTAGGCTGGGCGCAGCGCGAGGGAGGTTCGAAAGAAGAGATCCATCCGGGCGACGTGGTCTGGTTTCCGCCGGGCGAGAAGCACTGGCATGGAGCGACGGCCACCACGGCGATGACCCACATCGCCATCGCCGAAGCTCTCGAGGGAAAGAATGTCGACTGGCTGGAAAAGGTCAGCGATGATCAATACCGCCGCTGACGCTACGTTCCAATCAACCGGATTTATCACCGCCTGAGGCGACCTCTGCCTCGGCGGGCGGGCTCGGCGCCGGGGCGCGGATCTTCACCCGCTTGACGCGGCGCGGATCGGCTTCGAGGATCTCGAATTCGACGCCGCTCTGATGGCGCAGTAATTCACCGCGCGCCGGCACGCGGCCGAACATCGAGAAGATCAGGCCGCCCAGTGTATCGGTTTCCTCATCGCGCTCCTCGGGCAGGAAGTCGACATTCAAGAGCCGCTCGAGTTCCTCAAGATCGGCGCGTGCGCTGGCGGTGAAGGTGCCGTCGCCGTTGCTGACGATCAATTCCTCATCGGAATCATGTTCATCGGAAATGTCGCCGACGATCTGTTCGACGAGATCCTCGATCGAGACCAGCCCGTCGGTGCCGCCATATTCGTCAACCACGATCGCCATATGGATGTGGGTCGACTGCATCTTGATCAGGAGATCGGCGGCCGGCATCGAGGGCGGCACGAACAGCACTTCGCGCGTGATGCCGAGCGCCTTGACCTCGATCGCGAGATCGCTCGCCGTCAAGGAAAGCGAGGTGAGGGCCGTCTCCTTGGCACCCCTGCCACGCCTCGTCTTGGCGCCCTTCTGGGTCAGCCAGCGCACGAGGTCCTTGATGTGGATGATGCCCGACAGATCATCGAGGCTCTCACGATAGACCGGGATGCGCGAATGATTGGCGTCGATGAAGCGCTGGAGCAATTCCCTCAC
>VAZZ01000087.1:9189-30298 GCA_005884715.1 Alphaproteobacteria bacterium
TCACGTCATCGACGCGCAGATCGGCGAATTTGATGAGATTGAGCATCATCAACTTCGCCTCGGCCCGCATCATGTCGGTAGGGTTCTGGGCGTCGTGACTGGCGATGACACCTTCGAGGCTTTGCCGCAGCGTCGCGTCGCGTTCGGAGGAGAAAAGGCCCTTCAGCCTGGCGAGCAGGCTATCGGGCTTGGTAGAGGGGCCTATGTCGCTCATGTGAGATAAGGATCCGGCACGCCCAGACCGGCAAGAATGGCGATCTCGGCCGCCTCCATGCGCTCCGCATCCCTTTCCTTGAGATGATCAAATCCCAGGAGATGCAGGGTTCCATGAATGATGAGATGGGTCAGATGGGATGTCAAAGATTTTCCTTGTTCCTCCGCTTCGCGCGCTATGGTTCCTGATGCCAATATAAGATCGCCAAGCGGCCTTGGCTCGCTTTCCGGCGCATCATGCAGTTCAGGCGCCGGAAAGGACAGGATATTGGGAGCATAGTCCTTGTGGCGCCATTGCATATTCAGTCTAGCCGCCTCTTCATCGCTCGCAAAGAGCACGCTTATTTCGACATTCTTGCCGACGCCCGCATAATCGAGCGCCGCTTCGATGGCGCGCCTGGTCAACGCTTCGAGATCCGTGACGCGTGCCCAAGCGTCATCGGCAACATCAATCGCGGCAATCATTTCCGGGTGCGATTGTGCGAGCTCTTCTGTGTGCGATTGTGTGAGCTCTTCTGATCGTGCTTGTCGTAAGCGGTGACGATGCGCCCCACCAAAGGATGACGCACGATATCGGCGGCGGTGAAAGCGATATGGGAGATTCCTTCGACCGATCTGAGAATGGCGAGCGCATCATCGAGGCCCGAACTGACGCCGAACGGCAGATCGACCTGCGAAGGATCACCGGTCACCACCATGCGGCTTCCTTCGCCGAGACGGGTCAGGAACATCTTCATCTGCTGCGGCGTCGTGTTCTGCGCTTCATCGAGGATGATGAAGGCGGAGGCCAGCGTGCGGCCGCGCATGAAGGCAAGCGGCGCGATCTCGATCGTATTTTCGGCGAGCCCCTTCTGCACCAGGGGTGCCGGCATCACGTCATAGAGCGCGTCATAGAGGGGCCTGAGATAGGGATCGACCTTCTCCTTCATGTCGCCCGGCAGGAAGCCCAGGCGCTCGCCCGCCTCGACGGCTGGCCGCGACAGGACGATGCGGTCGACCTCCCCATTCATGAGGGCGGCAGCGGCGCAGGCGACCGCGAGATAAGTCTTGCCGGTGCCAGCAGGCCCGGTACCGAAAACCAATTCATGCTTGCGGATCGCCGTGACATAGGCCTTCTGCATCGGCGTTCGCGGCGTCACCAGCTTGCGCCTGGTGCGCACGGCCGATTCATCTGCGGCCAGATCGTTCCCGCCCGAAGAAAGGTTCATCCTTATGGCGCCCTCGACATCGCCGCGGGTCACTTCGAGGCCGCGGCGCACGCGCTCATAAAGCGTGGTCAGGACCATCTGGGCATTGTCGCGGGCAATCTGCGGGCCTTTGACCGAAATACGGTTGCCGCGCGGCGTGATGGCGACGCCGAGGCGATGTTCGATCAATGCCAGATGTTCGTCATGTTCGCCGAACAAAGGGGCCAGCAAGCGGTTGTCATCGAAAACCAGGGTGGTGATGTCACGATCTTCCGCCATGGAGCCTGATCTGGAACCGGCGACGTCACGGGCATTGGCGCGCGAACTCAAAGAGATAGAGCTCCTTCAGTGTCGGTGGATTGAGAGAATCAGTGGCATCTAGGGATGAATATGGGCCGAAAGGCTGTTTGATCCAACTGCATCAATGGTCACGTTCACCATGTCCCCAATAGCATGTGTCCCCGCGTCAATATACACGCTTTGCAGATAGGGTGAACGCCCGATCAACTGGCCTGGATGACGGCCCGGTTTCTCAAGGAGAATGGCCATGTCCCGGCCAAGACAGCCACGGTTGAAGGCTTTCTGCTGGCTCGCGAGAAGCGCCTGAAGCCTCGCCAGACGCTCGGACTTGACCTCGTCCGCGACCTGCCCCGCCATCTCGGCCGCTGGTGTTCCGGGGCGTGGCGAATATTTGAAGGAGAAGGCGCTGGCATACCGGACCTCGCGGATGATGGCGAGGGTCGCTTCGAAATCAGCCTCGGTCTCATCCGGGAAGCCGACAATGAAATCGCCCGAGAGCGCGATATCCGGGCACGCGTCGCGGATGCGGGCGATCAGCTTCAGATAGTCCTCCGAATGATGGCCGCGATTCATCTCCTTGAGGATGCGGTCGCTGCCAGCCTGGATGGGCAGATGCAGATAGGGCATCAGCTTCGGGTTCTCGGCATAAGCAGCAATCAGATCATCCGACATGTCACGCGGGTGCGAGGTTGTGAAACGCAAACGTTCAATGCCATCGATGCGTGACAGATATGTGATGAGGCGAGCGAGGCTCCAAACCTCGCCATCGGTTCCCAGGCCATGATAGGCATTCACATTCTGGCCGAGTAGCGTGATCTCGCGCACGCCTCCCTCGACCAAGGCGCGTGCCTCGGTTTCGATCTGTGTCACGGGGCGCGAGAATTCGGCACCCCTTGTATAGGGGACGACACAGAAAGTGCAGAATTTATCGCAGCCTTCCTGGACGGTGAGGAAGGCCGTGACACCGCGCTTCGGCACGGTCTTCGTCAAATGATCGAATTTGTCTTCCGGCGGAAATTCGGTTTCGACGACCGGCCGGCCGCTCAGAGCATGCGACTTCAAGAGGTCGGGCAGGCGATGATAGGTCTGCGGCCCGAAGACGAGGTCGACGGCCCTCTCGCGGCGCACGATCTCCTCGCCTTCGGCTTGCGCCACGCAGCCCGCCACCGCGATGACCGGGGCATTGCCGTTCCTGGCGCGGCGCTTCTTCAGATAGCGCAATTTGCCAAGCTCGGAATAGACCTTTTCAGCCGCCTTCTCGCGGATATGACAGGTGTTGAGGATGATCAAATCGGCATCCTCCGGCGCCGCCGCGGCCTCATAGCCAAGCGGACCCAAGAGATCGCCCATGCGCTGACTGTCATAGACATTCATCTGACAGCCATAGGATCTAATGTAGACTTTCTTCACACTCTTATTCCGACAATGCAGGCGGGCGTCATCTAGACCATTTCACGAGGCCTGTCATGTTCCGGTCAGAGCCTGGACCAGCCCCTGGCGCACCGCTTCTTCGGCCTTCCTGGCGAGTGCCTTGCGGTTGCCGGCCTCGGCCAAGGTCAATGGCTTGTGGCAAATGACATCGACTTCGATCGGCCCCAGCGCCAGTGCCTGCCAGAGATGCGGCCCCATTTCCATATCGCCATACCAGGCATAATAGGGCCGGCGCCGGCGCATCATGGGTGCTCCCCAATGGCCACGATAGGCGAGCGTCACTGGCTGCACCACGACATCGGGAATTTCGGCGGCGGCGAAATAGGCGCTCTTGAAAGGCAGAACATGGCTGCCATCACTCGATGTGCCTTCGGCGAACAGCACCAGCGTCTCACCGGCCTTCAGGCGTTCCTGCATTTCATCGCGCGACGAGCCGGTGCTCTGGCGCCGGTCGCGATCGATGAAGACGGTGCGCTGGAGCCTCGCCAGCGTACCGAAGCCCGGCCAGTTGTTGACTTCCTTCTTGGCTATGAAGGACAGAGGCGTCAGCGCGCTCAACACGGTGATGTCGATCCAGGAAACGTGATTGGCGGCAATGAGGCAGGGACGGTCCGCTACCGGTTCGCCGATGATGTTCAACCTGATGTCGAGCCACCACGTGACGGCACGATGATAGACATGTGGGAAATAGCGGGCGCCTTTCGGCGACAGCGCAATGAGCGCGCGTTGCACCGGCAGGCCCGGCAGCGTCATGGCGACAAAGCCCGCCAGCTTTATGCCCGCGCGCAACTTCGTCATGCGAGCGCCTTCATCATCACGATGGCATCCTCGCGCCGCCCACCCGGCATCTCATAATAGGCCTTGCGCTTGCCCGTCACAGTGAAATCCTGGCCCTCATAGAGGGCGCGCGCCGCGCTATTGTCGGCCGCCACTTCGATGAAGAGCTGGACGAGCCCCGCTTCACGCAATTCATGGGCGAGGTGAGACATGAGTTTCCCGGCGATCCCGCGACGGCGCGCAAAAGGGCGGGTTGCGATGGTGAGAATCTCAGCTTCCCCCGCCGCCTGGCGCGCCAGGAGGAAGGCTAATGGTTCATCAGCCTCAAGCGCAAGATAGGCCGCGGCACCGGGCATCGCCATCAGCTTGGCAAATTCAGCGGCACCCCAGGCATTGTCAAAGCATTCGGCATGCAGCGCGCTCAAGACCTGTGCCTCATTGACCGATGCCTGGCGGATCGCTATCTGCGCGGCAGATTTCCCGCCTTGGTGCTGCGGCTTCGCGTCGGGCGGACGCAGGTAAAGAGGTTCGGGCGGATCATCTGACACAGGATACGTCGCACATAAAACGGCGAAATTGCGCGCATCCGGCAAGTTACCCGCCGTCAGCCGGATGAGCCTTCCTTCTGGCGCGGCAGCGATCAAGGCTTCGGCACCGGTTCCCAGAATGAAACTTTGCCCGTCAGGCAGGCGATGCACGGCCTCCGTGACCGGCAATACGAGGGGTGCTGCACCCTCAGTTGAAAAATAGATCTCATCGCGCCTGGCATCGGCGGCGATCACCAGGGGGGTCTTGTCCTTGGGCGCATTGGCGGCGATGGCCGCAAGCGTGTCGAGGGCGACGATCTTGCGGTCGAGTGCCAGAGCGAGACCACGCGCCATGGCGATGCCGGTGCGCACACCAGTAAAGGTGCCAGGCCCGCGCGTAACCCCGATGCGGGTGAGATCCGGGAAAGCGATGCCCGCCTCGTCCATGATACTTTTGATCATCGGTGCCAGGGCATCGGCATGGCCGCGCTCCATCATGGCGAAGCGGACGGCGAGCACGCGCATGCGCGCGCTGTCATAGACCGCTGCTGAACAGGCCGCCATGGAGGTATCAAAGGCGAGAAGCATGCGGGCGAGTTATCGCATGATCCGCACTGCAAGGAAGCGGGTTTCTAAAGAACCGGCGCTGGCTCAGACCGGGCGGACCTCGGTGACTTCCGGAATGAAGTGGCGCAGCAGGTTCTCGATGCCGTGCTTGAGGGTTGCCGTCGAGCTCGGGCAACCCGAGCAGGAGCCCTTCATATTCAGGAAGACGACGCCGTCATGATAGCCCTGGAAGGTGATGTCGCCGCCATCCTGGGCCACTGCCGGGCGCACTCGCGTCTCGAGCAGCTCCTTGATGGTGTTGACGATCTCCTTATCGGTCTCGTCGAAATCCTCATCCGTCGGCAAATCTCCCGTGGCCGGCTTGATGAGCACCGGCGCGTCGGCAAGATAGTGCTCCATGATGAGGCCCAGGATGGCAGGCTTCAGATGCTGCCATTCGCCGTCCTTCTTGGTGACGGTGACGAAATCCTGTCCCAGAAACACGCCGGAAACACCCTTTATCGAGAACAGGCGCTCGGCCAATGGCGATTCAGCCGCTTCGTCGGCCGAACGGTAGTCGCGGGTCGTTCCCGGAAGCACCGGCTTGCCGGGGAGGAATTTCAGGGTCGCCGGATTTGGCGTGGCTTCGGTTTGAATGAACATGGCAAATCCTTTAGGGCGCTAGAGATCGCCCACACCTTAATTTAGAATGATTTTAAGCTGTGTCAAATAATCGGGGCCGACACGAAGCCCACGATTTCCTTCACCTTGCGATAGATCGGCTGGGCGATCACCCGCGCCCTGGCCGCGCCATCGGCAAGCACGCCATCAATATAGGTAGGATCCTCCTCAAGCCTACGCTTTTCGGCCGCGATCGGGCTCAATTTCGCGACCGCCAGGTCGATCAATGCCGGCTTGAAGGCGGAGAATTGCGATCCGCCATGGTCCTTCAGCACCTCAGCGGCGCTCTTGCCGGCGAGGGCCGCATAGATGCCGACCAGGTTTTCAGCTTCTGGACGCCCCTTCAGCCCCGCGACCTCGCTCGGCAGCGCGTCGGGATCGGTCTTGGCCTTCTTGAACTTCTTGGCGATCTGATCGGCATCGTCGATGAGATTGATGCGTGACAGATCCGAAGGGTCGGATTTTGACATCTTCTTGGTGCCATCGCGCAGGCTCATGACCCTGGTCGCAGGCCCGGTGATGAAGGGTTCGGGCAGTGGGAAGAAGCCGTCCTTGTAACCGGCCTCGGCGATCTCATCGGCATAGTCGATGTTGAATTTCTGTGCGATGTCGCGAGCAAGCTCAAGATGCTGCTTCTGGTCATCGCCCACCGGCACGTGGGTGGCACGATAGAGCAGGATATCGGCCGCCATGAGGACGGGATAATCATAGAGCCCGATCGAGGCCGCCTCCTTGTCCTTGCCCGCCTTCTCCTTGAACTGCGTCATGCGGTTGAGCCAGCCGAGCCGCGCCACGCAATTCAGCACCCAGGCGAGTTCGGCATGCTGGCCGACCTGGCTTTGATTGAAGATGATCGAGCGCTTGGGATCGAGGCCACAAGCGAGATAGGACGCCGTCACATCGCGGATATGCTGTTTCAGGTCCTTCGGCTTCTGCCATAGCGTGATGGCATGCAGATCGACCACGCAATAGATGCATTCATGCGTATCTTGCATCTTGATCCAGTTGACCATGGCGCCAAGGTAGTTGCCGAGATGGAGATTGTGCGTCGGCTGCATGCCGGAAAAGACGCGAAGTGTCGGGGCGTTCATTCTTCAGTTCCTCAAAATCCGGCTGCTTATGCCCGTAAAATTCCGGCAAGTGAAGGCCCGGCAAGCTAGCTCGCGGCAACGCCGTTCAGCACTTTGACGGCGGCCCGCAAAGCCTGATCCGGTACCTTGTCGCGGCGGAGCACCATGCCGATCCGGCAATAGAGGCGGGGCGAAAGGCCCCCTGACTGCCATTCCCTCATCGCTCTCACTCACCGCCATCCGGGGAATGATGCTCGAACCGAGGCCTGCGCCCGCCATCTTCTTGATCGCCTCTATATTGCCGAGCTCCATGCAGGGCCGCCCTCTCACATGGGTGGCTGCCGCCAGGGGTCCGGGGCGAGGTTTGGCTGATGCATTAAATATTTCCTAATAGGATAAATTTTCCTATTAAAAGAGCTTGCAATCCCGGGGCTATGGACATTGCCGCCCGGGTCAGGGAGTTTCGGGCAGAAGCGTGCCGGTATTTCTTCGGATCAGCCCGGTCACGCTGGCGGCAAAATGCACTCTTGCGCGAACTCGAACTCCATCATCTGGTCGATATCGGAATAGATCCGTTCACCATGCAGCGCCCCGCTCCCTCATTCACACTTAGGCCCGCGACCGAGGCCGACATCGAAAGCGTGCAGCGCATCTATGGCGATCATGTCGCCCATGGCCTCGCCTCCTTTGAGGAGGCCCCGCCCAGCGTCGAAGAGATGCTGGCCCGCTTCCGCACCCTCAAAGGCCAATCTTTTCCCTATATCGTTGCCGAGCAGGAGAGCCAAATCTGTGGCTATTCCTATGCCGGACCCTATCGCACGCGCTCGGCCTATCGTTTCACCATCGAGAATTCCGTCTATGTCGATCGCGCCTGTGCCGGCCAGGGCATCGGACGCGCGCTTCTCAGCGCGTTGATCCTCGAATGCGAGAAAGGCCCGTGGCGGCAGATGATCGCCATCATCGGCAATAGCAGAAACTCAGCCTCGATCGCGCTGCATAAAAGTCTCGGCTTCCGGATGGTAGGAACGTTGCACGAAGTCGGCTTCAAGCATGATCAATGGGTCGATACAGTGCTCATGCAGCGATGTTTGACACCGGGCCGCGGCGAATCATCTTCCTGATCTCGCCAAGCTTCATCGCGCCGAAAAGATGGGCGAGCAGGAAATAGCCGATCCCGCCGAGCGCCACGAGGCCGATGAGCACGAGAGCCCTGAACCAGAGCGGATGGCTGTCCGTGAAGACCGGAGCGCTCAGATAGAATCCGCCGAGGAGAATGGCGCCCATAGCGAGGCTCGCCGCGATGATGCGCGGCAGGCGGTTGCGCAGGCGCTGATCGGCGGTGAAATGGCCGTGGCTGGCAAGCGTCATGCCGAGTAGTGTCGCATTGACCCAGGCGGCAAGGGCCGTCGAAAGCGCAATGCCGATATGGCCGATGAAGCGCGACAGGATGAGGCTACTCGTCACGTTGACGACCACCGACGTGATGGCGAACATCATCGGCCGTTTCGTGTCTTCGCGTGCGAAGAAGCCTGGCGAGAAGACCTTGTTAATGACGAAAGCCGGCAGGCCCATGGCAAAGGCACCCAGCGCGTAGGCGGTGGCGATCGAATCGCTCCTGGTGAACACGCCATGTTCGAAACACACATTGACGATGGCGAAGGGAATGGCGATCAGAGCAATGGTCGCGGGCAAGGTGAGGAAGAGCGCAAATTCAAGCGACCGATTTTGGCTCAAGAGCGCTCCTGCCTCATCACCGGCACGCAGTTTGCGCGACATTTCCGGCAGCAGAACCACACCGATCGCGACACCCACGACACCCAGAGGCAATTGATAGACGCGGTCGGCATAATAGAGATAAGACACTGCGCGATCGATGGTCGTGGCGATCATGGTGGCGATCAGGATATTCACTTGCGTGATGCCGCCGGCGATCACTCCCGGAATGCCAAGGCGGATCAGCCGCTTCGCATCGGGCGTCAGTTTCGGAAACTTGAGTCGCATGCGCATATTGGCGCGGCTGCAGGCGATGAAAAGCAGCAGGAATTGCGCGACACCTGCCGCACACACACCCCAGACCAGCGCGTAGCCGGTCGCCGCGCTCTCACCCCAGCCCATATACCGCACGATGACCAGCGTCGCGATCATGACCAGATTGAGCAGGATCGGTGCGCAGGCCGCCGCCACGAAGCGGCGCAGGCTGTTGAGCACGCCCGACTGAAGCGCCGTGAGCGACATGAACAGCAGATAGGGAAAGGCGATGCGGGTGAGCGCTACCGAGAGGTCGAACTTGTCCTGATCGCCGGTAAAGCCAGGCGCGATCACATACATGAGCAACGGCATGGCGATCTGGGCGATCGCGGTGAAGAACAGAAGCCAGGCGAACATCACCGAAAAGATGTCCTCGGCAAAGCTCCTCGCCTCGGCCTCGCCGCCACCTTCCAGTTTCTTGGCGAACATCGGCACGAAGGCTGAATTGAAGGCGCCTTCGGCAAAGAGGGAGCGGAACAGGTTGGGGAAACGGAAAGCCACGACGAAGGCCTGCGCCACCGGCCCGGTGCCGAGCACCGAAGCGGTGAGCATGTCGCGGATGAAGCCCGCGGCCCGGCTCACCAGAGTGAGCCCGCCCACGGTCGCGGCCGATTTCAGGAGGGTCATGGACAGGTTCTATTTTGCTGGAGGGATTCTCACAAGATCAGGTTCATGACTTGTGCTGACCAAGTACGGCCAAAAGCTGGCGCTCGATCTGGCCGCTGCGGGCCGCGCTCAGGATCTTGGCGCCGGTCAGATCGGTCACATAAAAGACATCGATGACGCGCTCGCCATAGGTCGTGATATGGGCTGAGCCGATATTGAGATTGAGATGATAGAGCGCCTCGGTCAGGTCATAGAGGAAGCCGACGCGGTCGAGGCCATTGACCTCGATGACGGTGTAGCGGTTTGACGATTCATTATCGATGATGACGCGGGGCGCCACGGTGAAGGCCTGCAGGCGGGTTTCCGGATGCTGGACCCTGGCGATCATGTCCTTGATCCTGACCTCGCCTTTGAGCACCTGGCGAACGAGGCTCGCCACGCGCTCGGCCCGCCTTCGCTCATCTTCGCTATTGGCGAATTGCCGCTGGATAAGGATGGTGTCGAGCGCCAGGCTGTCGGCGGTGGTAAAGATCTGGGCACCGGCGATATTGGCGTTGGCCGCCGCGCAGGCGCCAGTGATCAGCGCCAGGAAACGCGGATGATCAGGCGCATGGATGGTGAGCTCGGTGATGGCGGTGAATTCATCGGTCCTGACTTCGGTCGCAACCGGCTCGCCTTCCGCCCTGGCGCGCGCCATCAGCCGTTCATGCGCCACCTGCCTGTCGGTATCGACATTGAGCCAATAGGCATCATAGTGACGCGCTGCATAGGCGGCCTTCTCACCTGACGTCCATTGCGGATAGTGCGCGAAGAACTTCGCCTGCGCCTCGGCGACGCGTTCCTTCCGCGATATGCTGGTATGGCCGCCCGAGAGGACCGGCTCGGTCTCGAAATAGAGCGTGCGCAGCAACTGGCCTTTCCAGCCGTTCCAGGCCGAAGGTCCCACCGCGCGGATATCGGCCACGGTCAGGATCAGCAGCAGCTTCAGGCGCTCGGGCGACTGCACCACATTGGCGAAATCGAGAATGGTCTTGAAGTCGTTGAGATCGCGCATCTGTGCGGTCTCGCTCATCAGGAGATGATGGCGGATGAGCCAGGCCACGGTTTCGGTCTCGGGTGCCGAGAGGCCAAGTCTCGGGCACAAGGTCTTCGCCACCCGCTCGCCGGCGATGGAATGGCTTTCCTTGCGTCCCTTGGCGATGTCATGGAGGAGGACAGCGACATAGAGAACACGGCGGCTCGATACGGTCGGGAAAATCTCGGTCGACAGCGGATGGTCTGAAGAAAAACGACCACGCTCGATCGCCGCCAGGATGCCGACAGCGCGGATCAGATGCTCATCGACGGTGTAGTGATGGTACATGTTGAATTGCATCATCGCGACGATCCTGCCGAATTCGGGAATGAAGCGGCCGAGCACGCCTGCCTCGTTCATGCGGCGCAAAGCCGTTTCGGGATCGCGGGCTTCGGTCAGCATGGTGAGGAACAAGGCGTTGGCTTGCGCGTCGGCGCATAAAGTCTTGTCGATGCGCGCCAGATTACGCCTGACGGCCTTCAGCGCATCGGGATGGATCTCGAGATCCTTGTCCGCCGCCAGAGCGAAGAGCGCGATCATGTTGACCGGCGTTGCGGTTAGGGTCTTCTCATCTGCGATCGTCAGGCGATTGGCCTCGATGCGGAAATCGGGAGCGCCCTCGATGTGGCCTGGCCGCCTTGCGGCGAACCGGCCCAGCATGCGGCCAAAAACCGGAGTCGCCTTCATCTGCCGGGCTTCGAGCGAGGCCGAGAAGATGCGGGTAAGATCGCCGACATCCTTGGCGACGAGGAAATAGTGCTTCATGAAGCGCTCGACATGCTTCAGGCCGCCATGTGCCTTGTAGCCGAGGCGTTCGGCGAGATCGGGCTGGCGATCGAAGCTCAAGCGGTCTTCGGCGCGCTTGGCCAGGAAATGCAAATGGCAACGCACCGCCCACAGGAAATCCTCGCTCTTCTCGAAGAGAGCAAGCTCTTCGCGCGCGAAGACGCCCTGCTCGGCCAGCTCCGCGGTCGAATTGGCGCCCGAGAGGAATTTCGCGATCCAAAACAAAGTGTGGAGATCGCGCAGGCCGCCTTTGCCATTCTTCACGTCAGGCTCGACCAGATAGCGGCTCTCGCCCGCCTTGAAGTGACGTTCATCGCGCTCGATGAGCTTGCTCGCGACGAAGGCCTTGGCGCCCTTGGCTGCGATCTCCTTGCGGAAACGCTTGGTCAGGGTTTCGAACAGAGAGGGCTCGCCGCAAATGAATCGGGCTTCCAGTATCGAGGTCAGGATGGTCGAATCCGATTGCGCCAGCCTGATGCAGTCATCGACGCTGCGCGTGGCATGGCCGACTTTGAGGCGCGTGTCCCACAGCGAATAGAGAATGAACTCGATGACGCTTTCGCTCCAGCCGGTCTGCTTGTAGGGCAGAAGAAACAGGAGATCGATGTCGGATCCTGGCGCCAGCGTGCCACGCCCATAGCCGCCGACGGCGACGACGGTGATGCGCTCCGCCTCGGAAGGATTTGAAGCCCGGTAAAGCTTCTTGAGGGCCAAATCGAAGAGCGAATGGATGATCTCATCCTGCGCCTCGGCCAGAAGCATGGCGCACTGTGTGCCCTTGCCATCCGCCATGAGGCGGCGCTCGGCCTCGGCGCGCGCCGAAGCGAGTGTTTCCTTGAGAATATCGACGACACGCTTGCGCAAATCACCGCCAGGCTCGAGGCCCGCCAGGCGCGAACGCAATGCCGCTCCGTCCACCAATTGCCCAGGCTTCCTGGCTGGCATCATTGCGATGGCCGCTTCTTGGCGATCAAGGCACGCAACTCATAGAGAAGGGCAAGCGCCTCACGCGGCGCCAGCTCATCGGGCGAAATCTCGGCGAGACGCTTCTCGACCTCGCTCGGCCCAGTCTCTGCCGGACCAGCCGATCTGGGTCGGGCGGCCGAGAATAGCGGCAAAGAGGGAAGGCCCGCGAGCTTCGCCACCTGAATCCCGTAAGAACGATCGGCCACGCCGGGCACCACTTCATGCAGGAACACCACATCGCCCTGCCATTCGCGCACCTTCACCGTCGCATTGGCAACACCTGCAAGCCGGCCGCCAAGAGCGGTGAGTTCATGATAGTGCGTTGCGAACAGCGCGCGGGCGCGGGTGATCTCGTGGAGGTGCTCGACCGCCGCCCAGGCAATGGAGAGGCCGTCGAAGGTCGCGGTGCCGCGCCCGATCTCGTCGAGAATGACGAAAGAGCGATCCGTCGCCTGGTTGAGGATCGCCGCCGTCTCGACCATCTCGACCATGAAGGTGGACCGCCCGCGCGCCAGATCATCGGCCGCGCCGACGCGGCTGAACAGGCGGTCGACGACGACTTGCCCGCCATATTCGGTCCGGTCAGAAGCCAGATGCGCTTATCATCGCCCGACAGCGTCAGATCATTGGCGACGAAAGACGCGCCGCCTGCTTGCGCCAATATGGCCTCGACCACTGGATGACGGCCCTGCTCGATATCGATGCGCAAGGAGCGATCGACGATCGGGCGGACATAATTTCGCCGCGCAGCCAATTCGGCGAGAGCCGATGAGACATCGATCCGGGCGACCGCCTCGGCGATTATGGACAGGCGCTGCGATCGGGTTTTGACCGCCGCGCACAGGCGTTCGAATATTTCGAGCTCCAGCGCCAGCGCGCGGTTGGCAGCCGATGCGATGCGCTCTTCGAGGCCGGACAATTCCTGGGTCACGAAACGCACCGCACTGGCGATGGTCTGGCGGTGGAAGAACTTGGCATTGTGCGGTGGCGCCTGAAGCGGCGGCGCATTCTGCGCGGTCACCTCGATGAAATAGCCCAGTACATTATTGTGCCTAATCTTGAGCGATTTGACGCCGGTCTCTTGGGCATAGTCCGCCTGCAATTGGGCGATGACTTTCTTCGTGTCATCGCGCAATTGGCGATGATCATCGAGTTCCTTCGAATATCCCGCTTTGACGAAGCCGCCATCGCGGGCATTGAACGGCAGATCCTCGCCCAGCACCGCGGCAAGATCATCCAGCAGGTCTGCTGGCCGGTCGGACAGGACCGTCTGCGCCCCGGCCAGTTCGGCTGAGAGACTGGCGAACCCCTGCGGATGTCCCAGTCCTTCATCAAGCTTCCCGGCCGCCTCCAATCCATCACGGATCGCCGCCAGATCGCGTGGGCCACCACGCCCGAGTGAAAGACGGGAAAGTGCTCGTTCGATATCGGGGAATTGACGCAGGCCCTTGCGCAACTCATCGCGCAGATCGCGCGCCTCGACGAAATAGCCGACCGAATCGATCCGTCCTGAAATCGCATCGGGATCGGTCAAGGGGGCGGCGATCCTGCGCGCCAGAAGCCTGGCGCCGGGGGCGGTCACGGTGCGATCCATCGTTGAAAGCAGGCTCGCACCGGACTCACCGCCGACACTCCTGGTCAATTCGAGATTCGAGCGCGTGGCCTGATCGATGATCATATGGTCCGATGGCTCATCGCGCCGCGGCGCCCGTAGCACAGGAACGCGCCCGACCTGAGTGAGGAGCACATAATCGAGAAGTGTTCCCAGCGCCGAAACTTCCGCTCGCGTAAAGGCGCCAAATCCCTCGAGCGCCGAAACGCCGAAATGTCGCTTCAAACGGCGTTCCGCTTCTGCGCTGTCGAAACGGCTCGCCGGCAAGGGCGTCAGCGCCGCCCCGGTCGCCTGGAGCTGCGCCTCGAACCCCCCTTCGGCCAGCCCGTCGGGATAGATGATCTCGCCCGGTTCGATGCCGGCAAGGTCTGCCGGGAGGCGCTCCGCGGCAACCGACGTCACGACGAATTCGCCGGACGAAATATCGGCGAAAGCCAGCGCCAGACTCTCATCCGCCTTGATGCGCGCCAGGGCGGCGATGAAATTGTTCTTGGCGCTCTTGAGCAGCGTATCCTCGGTGAGGGTACCCGGCGTGATGAGGCGGATGACATCACGGCGCACGACGGATTTCGAACCACGCTTCCTGGCTTCGGCCGGGTCCTCGAGCTGCTCGCAAATGGCGACGCGATGGCCGGCGCGGATCAGCCTTTCCAGATAATGGTCGGAAGAATGCACCGGCACGCCGCACATCGGGATTTCCTCGCCCTGGTGACGGCCGCGCTTGGTGAGCGCTATGCCCAAGGTCTGCGACGCCGCTTCCGCATCGGCAAAGAACAGCTCGTAGAAATCGCCCATGCGATAGAACAAAAGGCAGCCCGGATGGGCGGCCTTGATCTCGAGATACTGGGCCATCATCGGCGTGGCGGCGACAGCGTCGCGTTGGGCGTTCATGTCGTTCATCGCGCCTTGATACGACAAGTTGTGACGGAATCAATGACCTTGAGATCAGCCGTCGCTGCCTCTACTGTCGGCTCCCTGAAGAGCGCTTGCCGCCAAAGTTGCTCGACTTTGGCGATAGGGAAGAGCTCTCGTTTATATGTAATCGAGCCTTTTGTCCCGTTCGGATCGACGATCCGAACGGGAAAGACTATAGGGAAAACATGAGCACAGAGAAACGGGCGGCCCGGCCGAGCTTTACCGAACAGGAGGCGCTGCTTTTCCATCAGCGCGGCAAACCGGGTAAACTGGAAATAAACCCGACCAAACCGATGGCGACCCAGCGTGATCTGTCGTTGGCCTACACCCCGGGCGTCGCCGTGCCGGTGCGCAAGATCGCCGAGGATCCCGATACCGCCTATGACTACACGGCGAAGGGTAATTTCGTCGCCGTCATCACCAACGGCACGGCCATTTTGGGGATGGGCGATCTGGGGGCGCTGGCAGCGAAGCCCGTCATGGAGGGCAAGGCGGTGCTGTTCAAGCGCTTCGCCGATGTCGATTCGATCGATCTCGAAGTCGACACCAAGGACGTCGATGAGTTCATCGGCGCGGTGCGCTATCTCGGCCCCTCCTTCGGCGGCATCAATCTCGAGGACATCAAGGCGCCCGACTGTTTCATCATCGAGCAGCGCCTGCGCGAATTCATGGATATCCCGGTCTTCCATGACGACCAGCATGGCACCGCGATCATTTCGACCGCGGCCCTCATCAACGCCCTCGAAATCACCAAGCGCGACATCAAGAAATTCAAGCTGGTCTGCAATGGCGCGGGTGCCGCGGCCATCGCCTGCATCGAGCTCATCAAATCGTTGGGCGTGCCGGCGCAGAATGTAATCCTCGCGGATTCGAAAGGTGTCGTCTACAAGGGCCGCAGCGAAGGCATGAACCAGTGGAAATCGGCGCATGCGGTCGAGACCAAGGCGCGCAGCCTCGCTGATGCCATGGAAGGGGCCGATGTGTTCCTCGGCCTCTCCGTCGCGGGCGCCCTTACGCCCAAAATGGTCCAGAGCATGGCGAAGAATCCGATCATCTTCGCGATGGCCAATCCCGATCCCGAGGTCACGCCTGAAGACGTCGCCAAGGTCAGGAACGATGCGATCATGGCGACGGGACGATCCGACTATCCGAACCAGGTCAACAATGTGCTGGGCTTTCCCTATATCTTCCGGGGTGCCCTCGACGTGCGGGCCCGCACCATCAATGACGAGATGAAGATCGCCGCGGCGCAGGCGCTCGCGGCTCTGGCGCGCGAGGACGTCCCCGACGAAGTGGCCGCCGCCTATCACGGCTCGCGCCTGCAATTCGGCCCCGGCTATCTCATCCCGGTGCCGTTCGATCCGCGTCTCATCTCGCGCATTCCGGTCGCGGTCGCCCGCGCCGCCATGGATTCGGGCGTGGCGCGCAAGCATATCGCCGATCTCGACGCCTATGCCGATGAGCTGTCGGCGCGGCTCAACCCGATCGCCGGAACGCTGCAGAACATCTTCGGGCATGTCAAATCCAATCCGAAGCGCGTCGTCTTTGCCGAAGGTGAAGAGGACCGGATGATCCGCGCCGCCAATAGCTTCGCCAATTCGGGTCTCGGCAAAGCCATCCTGGTCGGCCGCGAAGCGCAGATCGAAGAGGCGCTGAAGATCAGCGCCGTCGAACTGGCCGAGAATGTCGAGATCACCAATGCCAAGCTCTCGGCGCGCAATGTCGATTATGCCAACTATCTCTATGAGCGGCTGCAGCGCAACGGCTTCCTGTTCCGCGACTGCCAGCGCCTCGTCAACAATGACCGCAATGTCTTCGCCGCGTGCATGCTGGCACTCAATGACGCCGATGCCGTGGTGACCGGCCTGACGCGCAATTTCGCACTCGCCCTCGACAATATCAGGCGCGCCATCGACAACCGGCCGGGCCACCAGCCGATCGGCGTCTCGATGGCCCTGGTGCGCGGGCGCACCGTCTTCATCGCCGACACTTCGATCCATGAATTGCCGTCGGCGGAGGAGCTTGCCGATATCGCGCAGGAAGCGGCTGGTGTGGCGCGCCGCTTCGGCTATGAGCCCAAGGTCGCTTTCCTCTCCTATTCCACCTTCGGCTATCCGAAGGGCGAGCGCTCCGAATATGTGCGCAATGCGGTGACCATCCTCGACAAGCGCAATGTCGATTTCGAATATGACGGCGAGATGGGTGCCGATGTCGCGCTGTCGCGCGAGGCGATGGCGCTCTATCCGTTCTGCCGTCTTACCGGTCCTGCCAATGTTCTGGTCATGCCGGCGGCGCATTCGGCCTCGATCTCGACCAAGATGCTGCAGCAATTGGGCGGCGTCACCGTCGTCGGGCCGCTCCTCACCGGCCTCGACAAGCCGGTGCAGATCGCCTCGATGTCGGCGACCGCGACGGATATCGTCAATCTGGCGGCGATCGCGGCTTACGATATCAATAGGTAAAAGCGCGTCATCCTCTCGTCATGGCATCCAGTGTTTGGATACTGTTTAAGACTGGTTGGCCGGGTCAAGCCCGGCCACGTGTCACGATTGCGTGAGAGGGTCTTCGCCAGGCTGCCCGAAATAGGTGAAATAGCGCGGATGGATCGCCGAGATCGGCAGGATGATCAGCACGTCGATCGTGTTGAACTGGCGATCGATCACAGCACCTTCGCCGACATAGCAGCCGATCCGCAAATAGCCCTTGATGAGCGGCGGCAGCATGCGCAAGGCCCGCTTGGCTTCGACCTTGGCGGGCGGCAGGAGATTCATCTCGATCTTGCGGTGGCTGAGCGCGCTCACCCGCCATTCAGGCGGTGCGGCCGAGTTCTGCGCCATGAAGCTCAATCCCATGGCATGGTGGGCCGGATCGGTGCCTTCGAGGCTGGCGCAGCCCAGCATCACGTCGAAATCATAGAGCCGCACATAATTCCAGATGCCCTGCCAAAGCAATTCGACGACCGGCTTGGTGCGATAGGGCTTGAGAACACAGGACCGGCCCAGCTCGAGAAATTTGAGTCCCTTATGTCGCGCGATCAAAGGCGCGATATCGAACTCGTTCTGGGTATAGAAACCGCCATTGCGCTCGGCGACGGATTGTCGCAACAGGCGATAGGTGCCGACGACTTCGCCGTCAGCGACACGGATCTCATCGGGCGCAACGGCGGCACCTTTGCGCACGACGAGGAGATGATCGCACAGCGTATCAAAGCGGTCGGCATCGCGCCTCGACGCCAGCGCTTCGGCATCGGGCTTCGCGTCGAGCTCCTCATAGAAGACGCGGTAGCGTAGATGCTGGGCGGCATCGACATCGGCGGTTCCGTCGGCGAGCCTAACCGTCAGATCGGCCTTCGTGCCGAGAACGAATCCCGGCAGGATTTCGTTGCGCCCCGCTGCCCCGCCGCGGGGGCGAGGTGCCAGAGAATGTACGGACATCAAGCCCTGCCTCCGCAAACCGGCTCATTGCCGGCTCCCGCACAGTGCCACAGACCGGCCGACAAAGAAAGTTCGTCGCTCGCGGGGTAATGTTACGTTTCGTATATGTCAGGCAGCCGGACGCCGCGCCGTCAGGGCGGCAATGGCTTCGTCAAGATCCTGTCGATCGAAAGGTTTCGCCATATGGCCGCTCATGCCGGCGGCCAGACATTCCGCCTGATCGGCGGCGCTGGCATTGGCGGTCAGTGCGAGAATGGGAACGTCCGGCACCAGATCGCCCGAACGCAAGAGACGCGCCGTCGCGAGCCCGTCCAGCTCCGGCATCTCAACATCCATGATGATGAGATCGGGCCTGCCGCCCTTGGCGACATAATCGAGCACCGCC
The DNA here is from genome assembly GCA_005884715.1 of Alphaproteobacteria bacterium. Classification (GTDB taxonomy): domain Bacteria; phylum Pseudomonadota; class Alphaproteobacteria; order Rhizobiales; family Aestuariivirgaceae; genus Taklimakanibacter. The sequence goes on from VAZZ01000087.1 coordinate 27,729, forward strand.
TTCCCATTGGTCACATGATGGACGGAGTGATTCGATTTCTCGAGCAGGGTACGGGTCAGCAGCGCGTTGACCGGATTGTCTTCGGCGAGAAGGATGTCGAGATGCCGCGCCTTCTTCGTGCCGGATGTTATGCGCCGCAGATCGCTGACCGCACTCGCGATCGTCTGGTCGTCCGATTGCACGAGCTGGCGCAGCAAGGTGGCGCGCCTGAGCGGCTTGAGCAGATAGCCGGCAAAAGGCGGCTCCAGGAAATCGCGCAAGGCGCGACGCTCCTCAGCCTGAAGCAGTATATAGACCGGCTTTCCGGCCGGGCGCTTGCGCTCATGTGCGGCGCGCCAGACGGCGAGTGTCGCTGAATGACTCGAATCGCATATGAGGCCATTGGCCGAATGCGCCCGGCGCAGCGCCTGGCGCAGGCCCGCTTCCGTCACGACACGCCGTGTCGCGGCCCCCAGACCCTTGAGCGTCGCTTCGAGACCTTCAAGCGTGGGACCGGGCGGCAAAGCGAGTTCATAGACACGCCCTTTCAATGGCTCAGCCGGTGCTTCATTGCGCACGCTGAGGCAGGGCAGCGTAACACGAAAGCGCGATCCCTTGCCGCGCTGGCTCTCGACTGCAACCGATCCGCCCATGCTTTGCGCCAGATTGCGCGAGATTGAAAGCCCAAGACCGGTGCCGCCGAAGCGCCGCGCCGTATCGTGGCCCGCTTGTGCGAATTCCTCGAAGAGGTGGGCTTGTTCCTCGGCTGTCATGCCGATGCCGGTGTCGACGATCTCGGCAATGAAATTGACCTGTTCCCCATCGGCCTCGCAAGGTGCGGCCAAAAGCGTGATCGCGACACCGCCGGCTTCAGTGAACTTGATGGCATTGCCGGCGAGATTGAGCAGGATCTGGCGCAGGCGCAATTCATCGACGAGGATGCGCGTCGGCAGGTTCTGTGCCACCGAACAGGCTATCTCGATGCCCTTGGCATGAGCGCGTGGCGCCAGAAGCTCCGTCACGCTCTCGGCCAGGATCAAAGGATCGATCCAATCAGGCGCCAAGGCGACGCGGCCCGATTCGATCTTGGAGATATCAAGGATCTCATCGATGATGGAAAGAAGCGAACGCGCCGATGCATCGACGGCGCCGGCATAATTGCGCTGCTCGGGATTGAGGTCGGTATCGAGGAGAAGCCCGTTCATGCCGATGATGCCGTTCATCGGTGTACGGATTTCATGGCTGGTCGCGGCAAGGAAGCGGCTCTTGGCGTGATTGGCGGCCTCGGCCTCGGCGCGCGCCTGCTGCAGCATGGTGAGCATCGCTTCGACGCTTTGGCGGCGCATATCGGAAGCGCGCCTGCCCAAATAGACGGCGATGGAGAGCACCGCGGTGAGGAACAGGCCGAGTGGCCATGTGGCCTTTGCCAGCCCGTCACTGCCGAAAAGGAAATAGATGCAAGCAGCAAGGCCCGCCGCCGCCACGATTGTTCCCCCGGCAAATTGCCGGGGGCTGAAGCGTATGCCGGGCCGCGCCCATTCGCCGAGCGCCGCTGTTGCTGTGGCCGCGCGATCGCTGCGACCATCCTGTTTTCGGGAAGACTCCATAAGGGCCTGCCGCTTTATGATTTTGACGCCTGTTGACCCGCAAAATCGCACAGACGTCTTAGGAAAAGCCTTCCGGATAAGATGAGCGTCAATAAAGGGTAAATTTGCAACAAGTATGCGGCACCCTTGGCCAGATCTAGAGCAAATCCCGCCAAAGGGCCTGCCCCGGACCTGATCCGGGGTTGAAGACTTTGGCGATAAGGATTTGCTCCAACATGTCGATTTGGCGCGAATGCTTTTCGGCGAGGTGATCCCACCTCGACGGGAAACGCGCTAGATCAACTGTATTTCGGCGCTCTCAGCCTGACCGGCGAGGACTGGATCATCGACGTGTTGGTCTGCGCATAGGGGATGAGACGATCGATGACACGCTCCAGATCCTCGATCCGCGCCACGAAAACCTTGGCGATGAAGCAATCATCGCCGGTGATGCGGTCGCATTCGACGATCTCAGGGATTTCTGCGAGCAATCCCGTGACGCGCGGTAATTCCCCCATGGCAGGGCGGATGCGGATATAGGCGCCGACAGCGAGGCCAAGCGCCTCGCGATCGAGCTTCACCGTGAAGCCGGAAATCACGGTTAGATCCTCGAGGCGGCGCAGCCGGTCGGCGGCACTTTGCGGCGACATGCCGAGAAGACGGCCGAGATCGGTCATTGAAATCCTCGCATTGTCATTCAGGGCAGCAAGGATTTGATGATCCGCAGCATCCAGGCTCACCTTGGGCATTCTTCGGTTATTTTTCATTTTTACCTCCGAATGCACTTTAATCTAGCATAGAAGCACACCTATTACAGTCAAAATTCAAGAAAAATCCTTCATTCTGGCAGCATGCACCGGACCTCAATCTCGCCTCCGCATGTCTATTTTCTCATAAGCGCGGTCTTCCATTATCTCGGACCCTCCTTTGCCGTCCTGCTCTTTGCCGAGCTGTCGCCTCTGGGCGTCGCGTGGTTGCGCATCGCGTCCGCCGCCCTCATTTTCG
>VAZZ01000521.1 GCA_005884715.1 Alphaproteobacteria bacterium
TCCGACGCACCGGGGATCATTGCCCGCTGCTTCTCGGCGATGCGCGCCGATTTGCCGGTGCGGCCGCGCAGATAATAGAGCTTGGCCCGGCGCACATCGCCGCGGCGCACTACCTTGATCGAATCGATTAGCGGCGAATAGACCGGGAAGACGCGCTCGACACCTTCGCCATAGGAGATCTTGCGAACGGTGAAATTCTCATTGAGGCCGCCGCCCGAACGCGCGATGACCACGCCTTCATAGGCCTGCACGCGGCTGCGGTCGCCTTCGACCACTTTCACATTGACGATGACCGTATCGCCGGCGGCAAAATCGGGGACGGCGCGCTTCGCAGCCACCACCGCTACCTGCTCTTTTTCGAGCTGTTCGATGATATTCATGACACTAAGTCCTTTTGGAGTTGCGGCTCTTTACCTGCTCGCCTGCGTAAAATCAATTCTTTCTCTGCACATAAGCCTGCCAAAGATCGGCCCGTCGCTTCTCAGTCAGCCTTTCCCTCTGCTCCTTCTTCCAGCGGGCCATCGCCTTATGGTCGCCGGAGAGTAAAACCTCTGGAATTTCAAGGCCTTCCCATATCCGTGGCCGAGTATATTGCGGCTGCTCGAGAAGCCCATCCTCGAAGCTTTCCTCAAATCCCGACCGCTCATCGCCCATGACACCCGGCAAAAGCCTCACCACGCCATCGAGCAGCGCCAGTGCCGCCGGCTCCCCGCCCGAGAGCACGAAATCGCCGAGCGAGACCTCGCGCAATTGCCGCCGCTCGATCACCCGCTCATCGATGCCCTCGAACCGGCCGCAGATGATGAGCGCGCCTGGACCAGCCGCCAGATGCCGCACCAGCCCCTGGGTGAGGCGCTCGCCTCGGGGCGACATCAAAAGCCTGGGTCCCGCATGCTCCGCCCGGTCAATGGCTTGCGCCAAAATATCTGGCTTCATCACCATGCCAGGCCCACCACCTGCGGGTTTGTCGTCGACAGTGCGGTGCCGGTCGGTGGCGGCCTCGCGGATATCGCGCACCTCCAACGACCAAATGCCGGCGTCGAGCGCTTTGCCGGCGAGCGAAGTGCCGAGCGGTCCCGGAAACATCTCGGGGAACAGCGTCAGTATGGTGGCGCGCCAAGTCACTCGGGCTCGCCATCATTGAGATAGTCCTCGGGCAGATCGAGCAGAAGCTCTCGCTTTTCGAGGTCGATCTCCGGCACATAGCTTTCGGCGAACGGCACCAGCACCGTCTCGCTTATCCCCTCACGGCGGATCTCGAGGAGATCGCCGGCGCCGAAATTCGGCACGGCGACCACCGTCCCCAATCTTTCACCGCTACGCTCTAGCGCTGCCATCCCGATCAGGTCGTGAATATAGACCTCATCATTTTCGGGCTTCGGCAACTGCCGGCGTTCGAGAAAGAGCTCCACCCCTTTCAGGGCCTCGGCTCGGTTGCGATCGCAGACCCCTTTGAGCACGGCAATGAAGCCGTCCTTCTGAGCCCGAAGCCTTCCGATCTCGAGGCTCTCGCCGCGCGAGGTCAAGAGCGGCCCATAGGCGGCAATGTCGGCGGGATCCGCCGTGAAGCTCTTCAGCTTCACCTCACCCTTGATGCCATGCGCGGCCGTGATGATACCGGCCAGCACTTTATCGTCAGGCGAAGCCGTTGCCACGAATTAGCTCTGCGCTTCGGCCGGTGCGGCAGCAGCGGCGGCTGCGGCTTCCTGAGCCTTGGCGGCGGCATCGGCTGCGGCCTTCTCACGCTCGAGGCGCTTCTTGCCCGGCAGCGCCTTCTTCGGATTGTTGCGCTGGTCGCGCTTCCTGAGGCCAGCCTTGTCGAGAAACCGCAGGACGCGGTCGGTCGGCTGAGCGCCTTTCTTGAGCCAGGCCCCGGCCTTCTCGGCATCGAGTTGCACGCGCTTCTCATCGGTCTTGCCGAGCATCGGGTTGAAAGCGCCGATGACGTCGATGAACTTGCCGTCGCGCGGCGAGGCCGCATCGGCAACCACGATGTGGTAGTAGGGCCGCTTCTTCGAGCCGGCACGCGACAGTCTGATCTTGAGGGACATCCTATTTCTCCTTGGATAGTGATTGGTCAGTGTTTGGTGTGCAGATAGACGAGATGAATCTTGCCATTGAGGACGAACTCTCCATCCGGCCTGGCGCCGAGCTTTTCGGCGACGCGAAGCGACGCCTTGTTGCCGGGACTGATGTAGCTGACGAGGCGGGCAAGACCTTTTTCGCGATAGCCATAATCACGCGCGCGGGCCGCCGCTTCGCCGGCATAACCGGCCCCGCGGAATTCCGGCATGATGCCCCAGCCAACTTCGGGATCATCCCAGCCTTCCGGGAACCACAGGCCGCAATAGCCGGCGAACCTGCCGCTCTTCTTGTCTTCGAGCGCCCAGGGGCCGTAACCGCGCAACTGCCAGTGGCCGACGAAAAGCGCGATACGCCGCCATGCATCGCTGCGCTGGGCATCCGTTCCATAGACTGCTTCTGACCGGGGGTCGCGATAGAAAGCATGGAAAGGATCGACATCGCTTTCCCGCCAGTCACGGAAACGCAGTCTCGCGGTTTCGAGTTCGGGGGCCATGTCATTTCTTCTTGCCGAGACCCGGCAAGCCCTTGAAGGGCGAACCGCCAAGGCCCGGCAGGCCGCCGAGGCCGGGAAGCTTTCCGCCGCCGAGCCCCGGAAGACCCGCCGGCAGTTTCGGCATGTCGGGCATGGCACCGCCCTGCATCATGTCTTTCAGTTCGGCCGGGATCGCATTTGGATCCATCTTCGCAAGCTCGGCCTGCATCTTTTCCATTTCAGCCGCATCGGGCCCACCCTTGCCGCCGAACATGCGGCTCATCAGGCCTTTATTACCGCCCATCTTCTTCATCATATCAGCCATCTGGATATGCATCTTGAGCAGGCGGTTGATCTCCTCGACCTTCGTGCCTGAGCCCGCCGCCACGCGCTTCTTGCGTGATGCGTTCATCACCTTCGGATTGCGCTTCTCGAATTTCGTCATCGATCCGATGATCGCCATCTGGCGCTTCAGCACTGAATTATCGAGATCGGCGCCTTCCAGCTGCTTCTTGATCTTGCCCATGCCGGGGAGCAGCCCCATCATGCCCGACATGCCGCCGAGCTTCTGCAGCTGGTTCAACTGTTCGGCCAAATCCTCGAGATCGAAAGCGCCTTTCTTCATGCGCTCGGCGATGCGCCTGGCCTTGTCGGCATCGATCGACTGCGCCGCGCGCTCGACGAGGCTGACCACATCGCCCATGCCGAGAATGCGCCCGGCGATGCGCTGCGGATGGAAATCCTCAAGCCCGTCAAGCTTCTCGCCCGTACCCATCAGCTTGATCGGCTTTCCGGTGACGGCGCGCATCGAAAGTGCGGCACCACCCCGGCCATCGCCGTCGATGCGGGTCAGCACGATGCCGGTGATGCCGATCTTCTCGTCGAAGGCGCGGGCGAGATTGACCGCATCCTGGCCGGTGAGCGCGTCGGCAACGAGCAGCGTCTCATTGGGCTTGGCGATATCGCGCACCGCTGCCGCTTCAGCCAGAAGCTCTTCATCGATGTGAAGTCGCCCGGCCGTATCGAGCATGATGATGTCGAAGCCGCCACGCCGCGCCTCCGACATTGCGCGCTTGGTGATCTGAACGGGGTTCTCGCCCTTGACGATGGGAAGCGTCTCGACGCCCGTCTGCTGGCCCAGAATGGCAAGCTGCTCCTGCGCCGCAGGCCGTCTCGTATCGAGAGAAGCCATCAGGACTTTGCGCTTCTCGCGTTCCTGCAGGCGCTTGGCGATCTTGGCCGTGGTGGTGGTCTTGCCGGAGCCCTGCAGGCCCACCATCAGGATCGGCACCGGAGGCGATGCGCGCAGGTTAAGCGAAGATCCCTCCGAGCCTAAGACCGCGACCAGTTCATCATGGACGATCTTCACGACCATCTGGCCGGGCGTCACCGATTTGACGACCGCGGCGCCAACCGCCTGCGCCCTCACCTTGTCGATGAAGCCGCGCACAACTTCGAGCGCCACGTCGGCTTCAAGCAGTGCGCGCCTGACTTCGCGCATTGCCGCATCGACATCGGCTTCCGACAGCGCACCGCGCCCGGTGAGCTTGTCGAGAATGCCGGAAAGCCGCTCTTGCAGTGTCTCAAACATACCTTGGTTCCTTTAGCTCAAACGCAAAACACACCCGGGGGCGCCACGCGCTGCCGGATGCTGGCCCATCACTTCCCGGGATCATTCCCATGTGTGATGAGGCCTAAAGACGTTCAAGCGTCTTGAAATCGGGGTTGTTCTAGGAGGGGGACTGCTAAAAGTCAATGTCAGCCGGTAGGGGCCAATATCAGCCCTTTCTGCGGCCGGTCTTCCTTGACGAAGAACACCATGACCCCGGCCAGGATCGCCGTTGCGAAGGCCGCCCACCACATTTCCGTATAG
>VAZZ01000522.1:0-2640 GCA_005884715.1 Alphaproteobacteria bacterium
ACCGCGAGTGATCAGGCGCTTCTCATGGCCGAAGGGGGTGAACCAGAGATAGTTCGGATCGGCCTGCGTCCAGTCGATACCACCCTTGGTGCCATAGACGCGTAATCTAAGGCCGTTCTCATTGCCGGGCGCCACCTGGCTCGCCCACAGCATGCCGCGGGCACCGTTCTTGAAGCGCAGCATCGCATTGACATTGTCATCGACCTTGCGGCCCTTGACGAAGCTCGTCATGTCGGCTGAGAGCTCATCGAGGGTGAGCCCGGAGACGAAACAGGCCAGCTGATAGGCATGCGTTCCGATATCGCCGATGGCGCCGCCGCCCGACTGTTTCGGATCGGTGCGCCAAGCCGCCTGCTTCTGGCCGGATTTCTCGATATCCTCGGTCAGCCAGTCTTGCGGATATTCCGCCTGGACGAGACGGATCGGGCCAAGCTCGCCCTTCGCCACCATGTCGCGGGCCTGGCGGATCATCGGATAGCCCGAATAATTATGGGTGAGGGCGAAGACGACATTCTTTCTCTTCAGCAGCGCCTCGAGCGATTTCGCCTCCTTGAGGGTGAGCGCCAAAGGCTTGTCGCAGATCACATGGATGCCGGCCTCGATGAAAGCCTTTGCCGCCGGCACATGGACATTGTTTGGCGTGACGATGGCGACAACCTCGATACCGTCCTCGCGCTTGGCTTCCGCTTTCGCCATCTCGCGATAGTCGGCATAGATACGATCGGGCGCCAGCCCCAGCTCGGCGCCTGAGGCGCGCGAGCGTTCCGGGCTCGATGACAAAGCACCGGCGATGAACTCATATTGATCATCCATGCGCGCGGCGAGGCGGTGCACCGCGCCGATGAAGGCACCCTGGCCGCCGCCCACCATGCCGAGCCTGATGCGGCCGTCTTGCTTGGCGTCGCTGCGTCCTTCGATGGCCATATGCTTTCTCCTCAATTACAATCGTTGTTAGTACCCTCTCACCGCTCTTTCCTTCTCCCATGGGGAGAAGGAGAGGCCCCCGCGCAAGCGTGGGAGGATGAGGGGATAGACTCTCTCCGGATAGACCTTATCCCCTCACCCTGACCCTAACCTTCTCCCCATGGGAAAGGGGACTGATCATATCCCCAGCATGCGCTGGACCTGTTTCTTGTCCACTTCACGGGCGGTGAAATCATCGAAGGATTTCTCCGTCACCTTGATGATGTGGCTGGCGATGAAGGGGGCGCCTTCGGCGGCCCCCTGGCCTGAATCCTTCAGGCAGCATTCCCATTCGAGCACTGCCCAGGAGTCATAATCGTAAGCGGCGAGCTTGGAGAATACGGCGCCGAAATCGACCTGCCCGTCGCCCAGCGAGCGGAAACGCCCGGCGCGGTTGATCCACGGTTGGAAGCCTGAATAGACGCCCTGGCGGCCATCCGGATTGAACTCGGCATCCTTCACGTGAAACGCCTTGATGCGCTCATGATAGATGTCGATGAAGGCCAGATAATCGAGATGCTGCAGGACGAAGTGCGAGGGATCATAATTGATGCAGCAGCGCTTGTGGTTCTTCACGGCGGCCAGGAACATTTCAAAGGTGGCGCCGTCGAACATGTCTTCACCCGGATGGATCTCGTAGCAGACATCAACGCCATGCTTGTCGTATTCATTGAGAATCGGCGTCCACCGCCTGGCCAATTCCTCGAAGGCCATTTCGATCATGCCCTGCGGGCGCTGCGGCCAGGGATAGATGAAGGGCCAGGCCAGCGCCCCTGAGAAAGTCACATGCGCATCGAGACCGAGATTGCGCGACGCCTTGGCGCCCGCCGTCACCTGCTCGACCGCCCATTTCTGTCGCTCCTTCGGCTTGCCATGCAAAGCGGGCGGGGCGAAGTTATCGAAGGCCTCGTCAAATGCCGGATGGACGGCGACCAGTTGGCCCTGCAAATGGGTGGAAAGCTCGGTGATCTCGATGCCATGGCTCTTGGCGATGCCCTTGATCTCGTCGCAATAGGTCTTCGATTCTGCCGCCTTCTTGATGTCGAAAAGACGCCCGTCCCAGCTCGGGATCTGCACGCCCTTATAACCCAGGCCCGCCGCCCATTTGCAGATGTCACCCCATGAATTGAAGGGTTTTGCATCGCCGGCAAACTGGGCGAGAAAGATCGCCGGCCCCTTGATGTTCTTCGCCATATGACTTCTCCCTAGAAATAAGTGTTCACCAGGCTTTCGAGATATTCCTGCCGGCCCGATCTGGGCTGGGGCTCGATGCCGTCCTTCATGACGCGCGCCGCAATGTCGGAGAGGCTTTCCTTGCCGTTGAGCATCGCCTGGTTCTTCGGCTCGTCCCATTTGGCATAGCGCTTTTCGACTTCCGCCTTGAGCCTGCCATCCTCGATCATCTTCGCCGCCGTGAGAAGGGCGCGGGCGCAGGCATCGATGGAGCCCACATGGGCCTGCAGCAGATCATCTGGATCGATCGACTGGCGCCTGATCTTGGCGTCGAAATTCATGCCGCCGGTCGTGAAGCCGCCAGCCTTCAGCATCTCATAGAGGGCGAGCGCCAGTTCAGGCACATTCATGGCGAACTGGTCGGTGTCCCAGCCTGACTGGTAATCGCCGCGGTTAAGATCGATCGAGCCGAAGATGCCGAGCGCCGAAGCAAGCGCGATCTCA
>VAZZ01000522.1:2680-6395 GCA_005884715.1 Alphaproteobacteria bacterium
CTTCACTTCCTTTTCGAGCCCGTTCGCCTTCAGGAAACTGAAGACGGTCGCCACATCATAATCATATTGGTGCTTGGTCGGCTCCTGCGGCTTGGGCTCGATGAGGATCGGACCCTTGAAGCCGATCTTGTGCTTGTAGTCGACGACAAGATGGAGGAAGCGGCCGGCCTGGGCGAGCTCGCGCTTGAGATCGGTGTTGAGCAGCGTCTCATAGCCTTCGCGCCCACCCCACATGACGTAATTTTCGCCACCCAGTTCCTTGGTGACATCGAGGCAATGCTTCACCTGGGCGGCGCAATAGGCGAAGACATCAGGATCGGGATTGGTGGCCGCCCCCGCCATGAAGCGGCGGTTGGAGAACATATTGGCGGTGCCCCAGAGGAGTTTGACGCCGGTCTCGCCCATCTTCTTCAGGAGGTAGCCGGCAATGGTCGAGACATTGCGGTTGAATTCCTTGAGCGATGCGCCTTCGGGCGCGATATCGAGATCATGGAAAGTGAAATAGGGAACACCCAATAGGCGTAGCGTCTCGAACATCACATCGGCCTTCAGGCGTGCGTGATCCATCTGATTGCCCGGCTGGTGCCACGGCCTGAGGAACGTCTCGCCGCCAAACGGATCGAGGCCTGGCCAGCACAGAGTATGCCAGTAGCACACCGCGAAACGCAAATGCTCCGCCATGGTCTTGCCGAGGATCTTGCGCTTGGCGTCATAGAAGCGGAAAGCCAGAGGATTGCGGCTGTCCGGTCCGTCATATTTGACCGGGTCCGCGAGCGAATAGAAAGTCATGGGCGTTAGATCTCCCTGATGGACGGATAGATTTGGACATAGCGCGCATAGGCCTTCGCATAGGCCTCGCGGGCTCTGGCTTCCGGCGTGATCGTGTTGGCGATGCGGGGCGCCGAACAGACGGAAGCGAAATCAGCACCGGTCGCCGCGATGAGGCCAAGCCGCGCCGCGCCGAAGGCCCCGCCGAAATCCCCATCGGCCGGAACATCGACGGGAAGATCAAGAACCGTCGCAATGATTTTCAGCCACAATTGCGAGCGTGTGCCGCCGCCGACAGCAGTGACGCGAGCGACATTCGTGCCGGCAGCTTTCAGGGCTTCGAGACTGTCGCGGAAAGCGAAGGCGACGCCATCGAGCACCGCATGGGTCAGGATATTCGCATCGCTCTCATGGCCAAGCCCCATCACCAGCCCGCGGATCTGCGCATCGGCGACGGGGGTACGCTCGCCCGAAAGATAGGGCAGGAACAATGCCGGCGATGGCCCAGCGAGTGTCTTGCCGAGCGCTGCCGTCAATTTGGGCGCTGGCGTCTTGAGCAGGCTCGCCAGCCATTCGAGGCTGCCGGTGGCCGAGAGGATGACGCCCATCTGGTGCCAGGCGCCGGGCACCGCATGGCAGAAAGCATGCACGGCGCGCGCCGCATTGGGCATGAAGCGCTGGTTCGAGACGAAGAGCACGCCCGACGTGCCGAGCGAAATGAACGCCGCGCCTGGCTTGACGGCGCCAATGCCGCAGGCGGAAGCCGGATTGTCGCCGCCGCCGCCCGCGACCACCGGCCGCTTCGGCATGCCCCAGGCTTTGGCCACCTCAGATGTGAGCCGCCCCGTCGCTTCCGTTCCTTCAAATAGCCGCGGCATCTGATCGCGCGACATATCGGTTGCCGCTAATAATTCATCCGACCAGGCGCGTCTTGCGACATCGAGCCAGAAGGTGCCGGAGGAATCCGACATGTCGGAAGCATGATCGCCAGTCATGCGCAGCCTCACATAGTCCTTGGGCAACAGTACCTTCGCCACCCTATCGAAGATCCTGGGCTCGTGTTTCTTCACCCAGACGAGCTTGGGCGCGGTGAAGCCGGCCAGCGGGATGTTGCCGGCGATCTTGCGGGCGCGCGGTTCGCGCTCCTCGATGTCGCGGCATTCGGCGAAAGAGCGGGCATCGTTCCACAGGATCGCCGGGCGCAGGACCTTATCGGCCTTGTCGAGGAGGGTGGCACCATGCTGCTGGCCGGAGAGGCCAATGCCTTCGACCGCGGCGACGGCCTTGGGTTTCGCCTCGGCGAGCGCCTTCACCGCCCTATTGCAGGCTTTCCACCAGTCTTCCGGCGCCTGTTCCGACCAGCCCGGTTTCGGCCGCGAGACCTTGAGGGGAGCAGTCGCGCTGGCGAGGACGCGCTGGCGCGCGTCGATCAGGATCGCTTTCACGCCGGAAGTACCGATATCGAGTCCGAGATACATGGTCCTAGCTCACGGGAGGTTGTCGCGCAGAAAGATGTCGATACGGATGCGCTCCTGCGCCTCGATCAAGGGCGCATTGTCGGCCTTGGCGAGGAGCACGCGCACCGCACTTCGCACTTCATGGCCCGCATCCTGGTTGATGATGGCATCGACCGTGCCCTTGATCAGTGCTTTCCTCGCATGATCGGTGAGCTCATGGGCGATGAAGACGATGTCGCGGTCGCGCCTCGCCTTTTCAAGGGCCGAAATAATGCCGCGGGTGCCGCCGCCGGCATTGTAGAGGCCGATGAGATTTGGATGTTCTTTCAGGATCTGTGCCGTCACTTCCTCGACGCGCTGCCAGTCATCGCGGCCTTCGCGGACCGGGAGGATCGAGAGATGCGGATATTCATGCGTCATGATCTGCTCGAAGCCGAACTGGCGCTCGATGTGATCGCGCAGCGCCAGCGAGCCCGCGATGAGGCCGACTTCGCCACGCCGGTGGCCTAAGAACTTGCCCATCAGGCTTGCGGCGGTGCGCCCGGCGGAAGTGTTGTCGATGCCGGCATAGTGCACGCGTTTCGATCCTGGTACGTCGGAGACGAGGGTGACGACAGTAACTCCGCGCGCAGCGAGCCCGCTGATCGCTTCGCGCACACTTGGATGATCGAGGGCGACGACGGCGACCCCGTCATAGATGTCGCCGATCTGGTCAAGGGTCGCCGCGAGCGCATTGCCGTCGAATACATCGGTGAGTCGCGTGTCGATAACCACCCGCTCGGGCGCCATGCGCTCGGCGGCGGCATGCACTTCCTCGCCGAGCGATACCATGAAAGTGTTGTTACCGGTCGGGAGCACGAAGCAGAAATGATAGTCGCGCGAACGGGCTAGCCTCGCCGCGACCTTGCGCACACCGGTGCGGCGGTTGAGCACGCGATCGACCGTGGCGACACTGACGCCCGCCGAGTGGGCGACATCGAGGATCGTGATTTTTCCCATCGCCGCCAATTGAGCTTACAGCGGCGATCTTGTCAATTTTTGATGTGCGCCTATCAAGCTCGTCATGGCTGTTTCGCCCGCTCCCCCGGATCGCGCATTTCCAAGTCGAAGCGATCGGGGCCCCTGCGATGCCACAATCATTTTTGGGAACCTAATTGACCAAAGAATCTTTTCGCTATGGCTAAGTCTTTGGGGAAGGAGTCTGTCTATGCGCATTGCGACCACGCTTCTCTGCTCCGTCACGGCGGCAACAATTGCTCTGATCGTTCCTGTTCCGACCTCAAATATCGCCCTTTATCCCTCGGCACAGGCGAAAACCAACATTTCCATTTCCATTGGCACCTTCTATGACGACCTCGCACCCTATGGCAGCTGGGTCTACTATCAAGACGACTATGTATTTGTCCCCAGCCGCATCCACCGTCATTGGCGCCCCTATACGATGGGACACTGGGTCTATACCCATGAATTTGGCTGGCTGTGGGTATCGG
>VAZZ01000522.1:6482-6936 GCA_005884715.1 Alphaproteobacteria bacterium
GCACCGGCCTGGGTGAGCTGGCGGCGCAGCGGAGGCTATGTGGTGTGGGCCCCCATTCCGCCGCGCTACAATGATGATGAATTCTCGACGGAAATCGTGATAAGCGATATTCCCGATGACTACTGGGTCGCCGTGCCCTCGCGGAGTTTCCTGTCCGTCGACCTTTCAGTTAACATCATCGAAGATGACCGCGACCGCATCCGCGTCGTCCACGAAACCCAGCCCGTCGGCAATGTCACCATCCAAAACAATATCGTGGTGAACAACGCGATCGACGTTAATTACGTCGAGAAGCAGACGAAGCAGCAGGTGAAGCCTGTTGTGGTGAAGGAAACGGATGATCCGAAGAAGGCGGGAAAGGGTGGTGCGCAAGCTGTTGCCGTGTTCACCGGTGAGGTGAAGGAGGAAAAGAACGTCAAGCCGCCCAAAGTCAAGAAGATCGATGAGGTGAAGC
>VAZZ01000523.1 GCA_005884715.1 Alphaproteobacteria bacterium
AATCCGACCCCGGAGCCCGAAGCTGCCGCCGCTGCATCGGCGCCGGACAATGCCGGACAGGGGGCTCAACTGCCTGAACAAACCGCCGCACCTATTCCCCTGCCGCGGCCGAGGCCAGACAAGCTTGCCGCCGCAACTACGGCCGTTGCCGATGTGACTTTGGACCTCAAGCCCGGCAGTGTGATCAAAGGCGCCAATGGCCTTATCCCCATTCCGGCGCCGAAGCCGCGACTCCGGTAGGCATTTGCCCTGGTGTGTGAGGGGCAGGAAAAGCGGTATCCCCCTTTCCTCATCAGGCTGTAAAGTCGCGAAAGTTCGATTCGGGGATTGGAATCTAAATGCCGCTGTCAAGCATGACAGGTTACGCTCGTGCATCGTCGGCGTTTGATGGATTGCACTGGCAATGGGAAATCAAGAGTGTCAACGGCAAGGGGCTCGACGTCCGCTGCCGCGTGCCGCCCGGCTTTGAGACCCTGGACTTGCCGGTCCGCGAAATCGCGCAGAAAAATCTGAAACGCGGCAATATCCAGATCAGCCTGACCTGCGACCGGGGCGGGACTGAACAACGGCTTGCCGTCAATGAAATGGCGCTGGAGCAAGTTGTCGTCCTCGCCGAAAGACTGCGCGAGCGTCTGGGCGGCGCGCCGCCGCAGATCGAATCTCTGTTGGCGCTGCGCGGCGTTATGGATGTTGCGGCTTCGATCGAGGATGAGGCGCAGATCGCGAAAAGAGACAAGGCGATGCTCGCGAGCGCAGAAGAAGCTTTTCACGCTTTGACCATTGCGCGCAAGGCAGAGGGTGCCAAACTCGCAGGCGTCCTCAGCCTGCATCTCGACCGGATAGAGAAGCTGGCCCTCGCGGCGCGCGACAATCCGGCGCGAACCGTCGAGGCCATTCGCGTCCGCCTTGCCGAACAGGTGGCGCGGCTCATGGATGCGAATTCTTCCTTCGATCAGGATTGCCCATATAGAGGCGGCGCGGAAGCTTCTTCTGTCCGGCGAACCGGTCGGGCGGCAACTCGATTTCCTGTCGCAGGAGTTTAACCGTGAAGCGAATACACTATGTTCCAAGGCGTCCGAGCGCTCACTTACGGCGATTGGGCTGGAACTGAAGACCGTCATCGACCAGATGCGCGAGCAGGTGCAGAACATTGAGTAACGGCAAAGCAAAAACGGTGATCGCGAGGCGCGGTCTTCTTCTGGTCATGTCATCGCCATCGGGCGCCGGCAAGACCACATTGTCGCGCGCACTTCTCGCTTCCGATCACCATATGCGCATGTCGGTATCGGTGACGACGCGCCCGCCGCGCCCGGGCGAACTTGACGGCAAGGACTATTTCTTCATCTCCAAGGAACGCTTCTTCGAAATGCGCGACAATGACGAGCTTCTCGAATGGGCGGAGGTGTTCGGCAATCTATATGGGACCCCGCGCTTGCCGGTGGAGGATGCGCTGGGCAAAGGCCGCGATGTTCTGTTCGACATCGATTGGCAGGGAACTCAGCAGCTTGAGCAGGCAATGGGCGATGATCTCGTGCGCATCTTCATTCTGCCGCCATCGACAGATGATTTGCGCGAACGCCTTATCCAGCGCGCCCAGGATTCGTCCTCGGTTGTCGCCAAGCGGATGGCGGAAGCCTCGCGCGAGATGAGCCATTGGGCAGAATACGACTATGTCATCATCAATGATGATGTCGAAACCGCGAGCGCCGAGATCACTGCCATCCTGACGGCCGAAAGACTGCGCCGCAAGCGGCGCATCGGCCTCACGGAATTTGTCCGCCAGCTGAACAAGACGCTTTGACGACTTGAGCAGCCCGTTCAACCATGACCTGTTCAGTCAAGGTCGTAGCACGATTCGCCCGGTGACGGATCCAGCGCGCAGATCCCCGAATACTGCATTGGCGTCGGCGAGCGGACGCTCGCTGACCGGTATGGGTCTTATGCGTCCGGCCCGCACGAGGGCCATCAACTCGCGAGCTTCATCGAGACTACCGACATAGGAACCGG
>VAZZ01000089.1:0-9033 GCA_005884715.1 Alphaproteobacteria bacterium
CGACGGCCTCGATTCAGCCGACATTGCGCGGCGCGCTCTGGCCGAGAATGTCGTGCTGGCCCCTGGCAATGTCTTCAGCGTCACGCAATCGGCAGGCGCCTACATGCGTTTCAACGTGGCGCAATCGCGCGGCACGCGTCTGTTCACGGTTCTTGAAAAGGCTCTGCGTGACAGTGTTCGAAAGCGGCCGGTCAGTTCACGATGACCTTGGCGCCGATCTTGGCCCTTCCATAGAGATCGATGACATCCTCATTGGTGAGACGGATGCAGCCCGATGAGACCGCCTGGCCGATGGTCCAGGGTTGCGCGGTGCCATGGATGCGGTATTCCGTGGCGCCGAGATAGAGCGCTCTCGCTCCCAGCGGATTGTTGGGGCCACCTTCCATGAATTCCGGCAGGTCCGGCTGGCGCTCGATCATTTCCGCAGGTGGATGCCAATCCGGCCATTCGGCTTTGCGGCTGATGTGTTCAGCCCCCTTCCAGGCGAAACCTGAGCGCCCGACTCCGATGCCATAGCGCAGCGCCTTGCCGTCACTGAGCACGAGGTAAAGAAAGCGCTTGCTCGTCTCGATGATGATGGTGCCGGGCTTTTCGCTGGAGGAATAGTCGACCTCCTTGCGCTTGTATCTGGGGTTGGCCTGGTAGGACCAGGCCCCGACCGTGAAATTCGTCTTGACCGCCGAATAGGCATTGAGATCGCGTTCGGCCCTGGCCGGAAGCGCTGCGGCGGCCATCCCGGCGATTATCGCGATTCCCACAACCCCCAATGATTTCAGAAGCATGCGCCGTCCCCAGCAAAACTCATTCTGGCCTATTAATCACCGAAGGCACGCCCCATCGTCAAGATTTCGCGGCGATGAACGGCAGATGAACGCCCCGATCAGCGTTGATTTTCCGGCGCTGTGGCAAATACGTCACGCTGGAGTGATGAAGATGTCCGCCCGTTTCCCTGTCCTGATTGCCACTGCCCTCTGCCTGGCCTCGTTTTCGATCCCGATGGCCAAGGCCGAAACCGGCTTGCGCACCTATTTCAACCCGGCCGTCTATGGCAAGCCGGTCAGCATTTGCATGTCGGACCGCCAAAGCTGCGGCAAGCCCTCGGCCGATGCATGGTGCCGCGATCATGGCTATACCGAAGCGCTTGTCTTCGAGCGACTGAAGACAGCCGACAGATCGCAGGTCTTCCGCCAGATCAAATGCATTGCCCGCGAACAGACGGTCGCTGCGACGGACAAGGCGACGCCCTAATCCCGCCCTGATCGCATTCAGTAATGGCCGATGCGAACACTTGCTCGAGTTTCAATCTTCCTGTCTGTCTTTCTGGTGCTTGGAAACGTTCCGTCTTGGGGAGATAGCGAGAACTTCCCTTTGCCAAAGACTGAACAGGAAAACGACAACAAACTTCTCCAGAGCTGCCTCAGCTACGCGCTTGATCAGCGTCCCGTACCGACATCAGCCGGGCATTCCATGGAGACCACCCCTTTGGATCTCAAGGGCGCCGTCCTCCCTCCCAACCTGATCACCAAGACCGAGATCGTTGGCGATGTGCCCTCTCCAATAAGGATGTACCAGGGTCGATGGGCCTTACGGCTCACCAACAAGTCGTACATACCCTACGCCGCCTTTGTCGAACGCCTCACCCCAACCGAAATGACCATAGCTCTCGTGATGCGACCTGAAGAAGGTCACAAGCTCGATCCAACGAATGGCTTTCGGCACAAGCTCGAATGGACCGGCAACGCCTTTGTGGGTCGCGATGTAAATCTGTGGGGAGGCAAGGCAACCACCTTGATGATCGGGATATCTCAATTCGGAGATGTCATGATCCTGGCCACCAAGAACAGCATAGACGCGCAGCTCCTGGGGTGCCTGTTCTCGGAGCAGCCCTGAAATTTCGGAGCATTTCTGGCAGCAGGAATCCGCTTGGCTTCAAGGGTAACCTTGTGTAGGGAACCCGCTCGCATGCCAAAACGTACAGATATCCAATCCATCCTCATCATCGGGGCTGGGCCGATCATTATCGGCCAGGCCTGCGAATTCGATTATTCCGGGACCCAGGCCTGCAAGGCCCTGAAGGCCGAGGGCTATCGGGTCATCCTGGTCAATTCCAATCCGGCCACCATCATGACCGATCCCGATCTGGCGGATGCCACCTATATCGAGCCGATCACGCCCGAAATCGTCGCCCGCATCATCGAGAAGGAACGCCCCGACGCGCTCCTCCCGACCATGGGCGGCCAGACCGCGCTCAACACCGCTCTCTCGCTGAACCGCATGGGAGTGCTCGAAAAATTCGGCGTCGAGATGATCGGCGCCAAGGCCGATGTCATCGACAAGGCCGAGGATCGCGAGCTCTTCCGCGAAGCGATGAAGAAGATCGGCCTCGAGACGCCGAAGTCCATGCTGGCCAATGCTTCCGCCCTCAAGGAGGCTGACCGCGAGGAATTTGCCGAGGGATTGGAAAGGCTGAAGGCACAAGACGAAGACATCGAAGCCTATGAGCGCGACTGGGCGGCGCTCGAGCCCGAGCGCCTCAAGCGCTATCGCAACTGCGCATTGGTCGAAGCTTTCGAAGCCATGCTCGAAATCGGCCTGCCCTGCATCATCCGTCCCTCTTTCACACTGGGCGGCACCGGAGGCGGCATCGCCTATAACCGCGAGGAATTCTTCGACATCGTCGAAAGCGGGCTCGATGCCTCACCGACGGCCGAAGTGCTGATCGAGGAATCGGTGCTCGGCTGGAAGGAATATGAGATGGAAGTCGTGCGCGACCGCGACGACAACTGCATCATCATCTGCTCGATCGAGAATATCGACCCGATGGGCGTGCATACGGGCGATTCGATCACCGTCGCGCCGGCGCTGACCTTGACCGACAAGGAATATCAGATCATGCGCAACGCCTCGATCGCGGTCCTGCGCGAGATCGGCGTCGAGACCGGCGGCTCCAATGTGCAATTCGCCGTCAATCCGGAGAATGGCCGTCTCGTCGTCATCGAGATGAATCCGCGCGTGTCGCGCTCCTCCGCTCTGGCCTCGAAGGCGACGGGCTTCCCGATTGCCAAAGTCGCAGCCAGGCTCGCCGTCGGCTACACGCTCGATGAACTCGCCAACGATATTACGGGCGGCGCGACGCCCGCCTCCTTCGAGCCGACCATCGATTATGTGGTGACCAAGATCCCGCGCTTCGCCTTCGAGAAATTCCCCGGCGCCGAACCCACCCTTACTACTGCGATGAAGTCGGTGGGCGAAGTGATGGCCATTGGCCGCACCTTCCAGGAATCGCTGCAGAAGGCTCTGCGCGGACTTGAAACCGGTTTGACCGGACTGAACGAGATCAGGATCGACGGCATCGATGAAGGCGATGACAAGAATGCCATCCGCGCGTCGCTCGCCGCTCCCCGCCCCGACCGCATCCTGAAGGTGGCGCAGGCTTTGCGCCTGGGCGCCACCGTCGATCACATCCATGCCGCCTGCAAGTATGATCCGTGGTTCATCCGCGAGATCGAAGGCATCGTGAAGATGGAAAGGAAAATCCGCGAGAAGGGCCTGCCCAAGGATGACATCAATCTGCGCCGCCTCAAGGCCATGGGCTTCTCCGACAGGAGGCTCGCCGAACTGATCGGCTCTAGTGAGGACAGGATACGCGCGCACCGCCACAAGCTCGGCGTCACACCGGTTTTCAAGCGCATCGACACCTGCGCCGCCGAATTCGCCTCGCCCACGGCCTATATGTATTCGACCTATGAGACAGGCATTGCCGGAGATCAAGGCAATGAGGCGCGCCCTTCGGATAAGCAGAAGATCATCATTCTGGGCGGCGGTCCCAACCGCATCGGCCAGGGCATCGAATTCGATTATTGCTGCTGCCATGCCTGCTTCGCGCTGCATGATGCGGGCTATGAATCGATCATGGTCAACTGCAATCCCGAGACGGTGTCGACCGATTACGATACCTCGGACCGCCTCTATTTCGAGCCTCTGACCGCCGAAGACGTGCTCGAGATCATCTCAGCTGAGCAGTCGAACGGCCGGCTCTTAGGCGTGATCGTTCAATATGGCGGCCAGACGCCACTCAATCTCGCCCATTCGTTGGAAAGTGCGGGCGTCCCGATCCTGGGCACCACGCCCGATGCCATCGACCTCGCCGAAGACCGCGACCGTTTCGCCAGATTGCTGCGCAAGCTCAAATTGCGCCATCCGAAGAACGGCATTGCCCGGTCCGCCCCGGAAGCCCGCAAGATTGCGCGCAGCATCGGCTTCCCAGTCGTCATCCGCCCCTCTTATGTGCTGGGCGGCCGCGCCATGGAGATCGTGCGCGACGAGCCGCATCTCGATCGCTATATCACCGAAGCCGTCATCGTCTCGGGCGACAGTCCGGTGCTCATCGACTCCTATCTGTCCAACGCCATCGAGGTCGATGTCGACGTGATCGCGGACGGCAAAGACGTATTCGTTGCCGGCGTCATGGAGCATATCGAGGAAGCCGGCATTCATTCGGGCGACAGCGCCTGCTCGCTGCCGCCCCATTCGCTTAAAGCACCGGTCGTAGCTGAGATCGAGAAGCAGGCGCGCCAGCTTGCTCTAGCGCTCAATGTCGTCGGCCTGATGAATGCGCAATTCGCCGTCAAGGATGATGACATCTACATCCTCGAGGTCAACCCGCGCGCCTCGCGCACCGTGCCCTTCGTCGCCAAGGCGATCGGCGAGCCGGTCGCCAAGATCGCGGCGCGTGTGATGGCGGGCGAGCGCCTGGCGAGCTTCAAGCTGAAGCACAAGAAACTCACTCATGTTGCTGTAAAGGAAGCGGTTTTCCCATTTAACCGCTTTCCCGGCGTCGATATTCTCTTAGGTCCAGAAATGCGCTCGACCGGCGAGGTCATGGGCCTCGACCGGAGCTATGACATGGCCTTCGCCAAGAGCCAGCTGGGTGCCGGCATGCGCGTGCCTCTCGCCGGCACCGTCTTCATCTCGGTCAAGGATGCCGACAAATCCCGCATCCTGCCGGCGGTGAAGAAGCTCATCGATCTTGGCTTCAGCATCTGCGCCACGGGCGGCACCCAGCGCTTCCTCGAAGCGAAGGGGCTTGATTGCGCCAAGATCAACAAAGTCCTGGAGGGCCGGCCAAATGTCGTCGATGCCCTGAAGAACGGCGAGATCCAGCTGGTGCTCAACACGACGGAATCGAAGGCGTCCGAATCGGATTCAAAGCCGATCCGCCAGACGGCGCTGTTGCATAAAGTCCCGCATTATACGACGCTTCCCGGTATCCTCGCCGTAACCAAGGCCATTGCGGCCCAGAAGGCCGGGATCCTCGACGTATGCCCGCTGCAAGACTATCATTGAGAGGCCCCTCATCCTCAATCAACATGCACCGCGTGCATCATCGCCAGCCCCTTGCTTCCTGGGCGAGCTCCCCGATCTTTTCGAGGTCGACAGGGATGGCTTCAACGGCACTCTCATCCCGGCCGGCCTGAAACAGCTGAAAGGGCCCATGCACAAGCCCGTCGTGGTCTCGCCTGAGGCCGAAATTCGTCAAGTGGCAGAATAGTTTAACGGGACTCTTGAATTCCACACCGCCTTAAGCCATGTTTACGGGCTGTTCCCGGTGATGGCCTGTGTTTTCAGGGCATTTGCCGGGAACTGGTTTCCGCTCACACGGATGCATATTGACCCGGCGCGGGCTTCTGGGCCCCGACGGAAAGAGTTGAACTGACGGATTTGCGACGCCATGGACAAGGTTCCGATGACTGAGGCGGGTCACGCCGCCATGATGGAAGAGATCAAGCACCTGAAATCGGTGGAGCGCCCGCGCATCATCCGCGCGATCGAGGAAGCGCGCTCGCACGGCGATTTGTCGGAGAACGCGGAATATCATGCCGCCAAAGAGCAACAGGGCTGGACCGAAGCCCGTGTCGCCGAGCTCGAGGACAAGATCAGCCGGGCTGAAATAATCGATATTTCGAAACTGTCCGGCGACACGGTGAAATTCGGCGCCAAGGTCACCCTCGTCGATGAGGACACCGAAGATGAGGCTGCTTATCAGATCGTCGGCGAGTTCGAGGCCGATGTGAAGAAGGGCCTCATTTCGGTGAGTTCCCCCATCGCACGCGCCATCATCGGCAAGCGCAAGGGTGATTCCGTCGAGGTCTCGACGCCCGGCGGCGGCAAGAGCTATGAGATCGTGAAGGTCAGATACAGGTGACGGCGCCTCGATCACGATTGCAACAGGCCGGGCTTTTGCCCGGTCTTATTTTTTTGCGTTAGCGCGCTTCCCGGCGAGGTGGAATCACCTCGCCGAAAAAGGATTCGCGCCAAATCAATATGTTGGAGCAAATCCTTATCGCCAAAGTCTTCAACTTTGGCGGGATTTGCTCTAGGACCGTCCAATGATTTGTCGCAAAGAACACAAGGACGATTGAATCATGACCACCATCACCGGCTACCATGCCCATGTCTATTACGATCCGGCGCAGAAGGCGGACGCCCAGCGCCTGTGTGAGACTTTGCGCGACCATTTCGGCATCCCGATGGGGCGCATGCATGATGCGGCTGTTGGCCCGCATCCGCGCGGCTCCTGCCAGCTCACCGTGACGCCGGAGAAATTCTCCGATGTGATGCAATGGCTGGTCGTCAACCGCAATGGTTTTACCATCTTCGCTCATGCGCTCTCAGGCGATGAGATCAAGGACCATACCGATCACGTGATCTGGCTAGGGCCGTCGGAGCCGCTCGATCTGTCGAAGCTCAGATGATTTCGTGGTGCCGAGCCCGATATCGCGCAGCATGCGCTCATTGAGATGACCGATGCCCGCAAAGCGTCGCCGGCGCAGCAGCGCCGTTATCCGCTTCCATAGTCCGGATGTCTCCGCCACACCTGCCCTGCCCGCTACCGTCTTGAGATACCGGCCCATCTTTCGAACCTCGCTCGATTTCGTGCTAAGATCGCTCAGAAACAGGGGCCGTGACTGTGATCTTCCTCACAGTATCCAGCGATAAAACCGGCCAGAAACC
Source organism: Alphaproteobacteria bacterium (assembly GCA_005884715.1). Classification (GTDB taxonomy): domain Bacteria; phylum Pseudomonadota; class Alphaproteobacteria; order Rhizobiales; family Aestuariivirgaceae; genus Taklimakanibacter. Next base: position 7,015 of record VAZZ01000089.1, read on the forward strand.
CGCGCACCATGCTTAAATCAGATCCCGCCTTTACCATCATTGCAAGAACCGAGCCCTTTTCCGAGCTCACTCCGCCCCATATGCAGTCGCTCGCCGGCCTCTGCCGTATGCGGCGCTATGCCAAGGGAGAGACGATCTTCCATATGGGTGAAGCCGGTGATGCGCTCTACGGCATCAAGACCGGGCGCGTGCGCACCAGGATCATATCGCCTGAGGGCAAGGAGATGACCCTCAATCTCTTCGGCCCGCAGAGCACCTTCGGCGTGGTAGGCTTTCTCGATGGCGGCCCGCGCATGGCGACAGCAGTGTCACTCGAACCCTCGGAGATCTTTCGCCTGCCGCGCGGCGAGTTCCTCGCTTTCATCCGGACGCATCCCGAAGTGGCCGTGCATGCGATCGGCTATCTCTGCGGCAAGCTGCGCTCGATCAAGGAACGGGTCGGCGAAACCGCTCTGCTGCCACTCGCGGCGAGCCTCGCCCATCGCCTGCTTACACTCGCCGAGGAGTTCGGCGACAGCATCCCCTCCTCGCAGGAGCAACTGGCGAGCTTCGTCAGCGCCAGCCGCGAAAGTGTCAATCGGCAATTGCAGGACTGGAAGCGCCAGAAGATCGTGTCGCTTCACCGCGGCGGCCTCATCATTCTCGACCATACCCGCCTCGAACAGGAAGCGACTGCGCTGGGCGCCTGATCATGGAATTCGGCAAATGAATTCTTCGAATTTTCCGTTGGGCCCAAGAGGCAAGCGCTCACGGAACTGGCCGATGGTGATCTTGAAGGGATAGTTCAAAGCCTCCTGGACAATCCTGATGAGGCCTTCTTCTTGATCCGTAGTGACCTCCCGATCCGTCACGATCCTGAATTCGATCTCATCCAGGGCAGTCTGGATCAGCTGATACTGGCGCACGGGCGCGACTGTATCGAAAGAGTGGAACCCGACCAGCGGCCAATTCCGCGATCCGTTGGGCAGTCGCACCAGATTGCGCTCGCGTCCCCATATTCGCTTCAATGTCGGCAGGCCGCGACCGCAGCTGCATAGGGGTCCGATCTCAGCATAATCGCCGATGTCATAGCGGATGAGCGGCGTCGCCAGATTGTGCAGGTCACTCACCATCACCCGGCCGATCTCACCCTCTACGCAAGGCTCCCCGCCTTCGTTGAGAACCTCGACAATCAGCGCTTCCGACATGATGTGGTAAAGGCCGCTGGTCGGGCATTGGATGGCGATCGTGCCGGCCTCCTGCGAGGAATAATTATCCTCGATGCGGAGCCCGGTGATCTTCCTAACCCTGCTGCGCAATTCGCCCGAAACGGTCTCGCCGATGGTCTTGATGTGGCAAAGGGACTTGAGATCGAAACCCTCTGCTTCCCAGATCGTAGCGAAAGCATCCAGATTGTTGGGATAGATGATCAGCAGCTCGGGGCGAAACTTGCGCAGCAATCTGAGTTGCTCGCGGATATCGGTCGTGATCGGGATGCCTTGCGCCTCGCCGCTGGTGAACAGGTTGCGGACCGGCGCGCCCCAGTCCTTGGCATCGACATAATTGCTGATATTCGCCCGGATTGAGCTCATCCGGTGGCTCAATTTTCGGGCATACCAAAGATGGTCGCGGATCGTGAAGGCGGACCAGAACAAACGATTGATGGCGGTCTTTCTGACCGTCACCGGCTCGCCCGTAGCACCCGAGGTCTTGGCGGTGCCAAGCGGCAAATGGCGGTGCGGCACTTGTCCGGCAAAGAACCGGTCGCCCAGAGCTTGCGCCCCACGCCGCGACAGAGGTTCGATCTGACGCAGGCGCTCCAGACTGTTGACATAGCTGACACCCGAGGTTTTGAGCCGCGCCGCGAAGGTGGGCGTATGTCTCTTATGATGTTCGGCCAGGGCATTGAGCTGACGCGTCTGATTCTCCGCGATCAGCTCAGGTTCCAGCCACTGCGTTGACTCGAGCTGCGTCAGGAGCGCCGCCAGGACGGCGTTCTCCTCAATAGAGATGGGCGGCCACAGGACGCCCTCAACGTCT
>VAZZ01000089.1:9222-11148 GCA_005884715.1 Alphaproteobacteria bacterium
CATGTCGATGATGTCTCTTGGCCAGCCGGTTTCGCGCGCGAGCTTGTCACGATCAGGGAAGAGATCATTGAAGCGCTCGCGGATGAGTACGACAGGCATCGACGCACCCGCCGTCTCGGCAAGATGCATGGCGAGTTGCCATTTGAAGGCGTGAAAATTGAGTGACGCGGGCCGCGATCCCACTTGTCTTAGATGGTCTTCGGTGAAGGACCTTTCTGGCCGCTCATAGAGACGACAGGCAAATTTGCCGCCCGGCGCCAGAAGATCGACGACACGCTCCAACAACTGCCGGATTTCCCGGAGCGTGGTCACGGCATTGAGACTACCGTCGCCCACTGCGGCGGCGAAATGGTTCTTCGGCGCTTCAAGGTCTAGCCAATCGGCATGGAGGGCCTGCTTCGTATCGGAATCGCCCGGCCAGACATTGTCGATCATGGCCTTGTTCTTGTCGACCGCGAGAACATGATCGAATGAGCGCGCGAGTTCCGGCGTTACACCCAGCAGCAGAACAGGACAGGCGACTTTGCCAGTCAGTTCACGAATCTTGCTGAGCGTATCAGCATTGGGCCGCAAAGGCGCTTCGAGCTTTGACCAAGCGGCATGGTATTTTTGCCAATGCGTCATGGCCGACACACAGGACGAAAGGTTTTAAGGCTCAATTGAATTTGTAGCTTACGGCGATCCTGCCGACCCAGATTTCCTGGTCCACTTCGAAGGTGTCGGTTTCCGTAAATTGCCCGTTGTTAAACGAGGCCTCACCATCCTCCGAACCAAGATCGAAATAGAGACCCTCGATCCGCACCAGCCAGTTATCCGTCCAGGCATGCTCGACACCCGCGCCAATGACCCAGCCGAAATCAAGGTCGACCTTTTCCGGCGGTAGGTCAAATGGGTCGACGAAGAATGAGCCATCGTCCCAAGTATGCTCGGCATCGGCAAAGGCAAGACCGCCGGTTACGTAGAACAAAGTGCGATCTGCCGCATAGCCGGCGCGCGCGCGCAACGAGCCGAGAATGTCAATCTCCGAAGTAAGATCTAGGCCTTAGCCGCCATCCAGGTGCTCGTGCTCCTTCGAGTCAAACCAGGCAATGTCGGCTTCGATGCCGAACACCCAGCTGTCATGCTGGAAATTGATGCCGGCGAGAGCGCCCAGCAGGAACGCCGTGTCGTTCAGGGACTCATCGATTGACACCGGGGGGAGTGTCGCACTTTCGTCGGTGCCATCCCAGTCCGACGATGTATAGCCAACACCGGCAAAAACACCGCCATAGAAGCCGCTCCAGTCATAGGCTTCTTCGACGATATCGGCGGCCATGGCCGGCATGCTCAAGGTGAGCGCCGAGCCAAAGGTCAAAGCGATTGCCAGCTTTCTCATAAATTCCCCGCTGAGCGTGGTCCCGAACGCCCGATAGGTTACAAAAAGTACAGTTTTGCCTTCGTGCCGTCAATTTATCAGTGGGACAATGCCTCGATTTACGCAACGTATTGCAAACAGGCCACACGAGAATAAATCAGGAACAGACGTTACAGCACCTGGTCCAGCACCTTCTTGATCTTGGGCCCGGTCGGCTTGGTCTGGCTCGAAAACCATCCGGCAAACGTGCCATCGCGGCCGATCAGGTATTTGTGAAAATTCCATTTAGGCTTGCCGAGCGATCCCGCCTGCTCGCCTGCCCAATTATAGAAGGGGTGCGCCGCTTTGCCCTTTACATCGCTCTTCGTCGTCAGGGGAAAGGTGACGCCATAATTCTTGCGACAGAAGGCGCCGATCTCGGCTTCCGAACCTGGCTCCTGGCCGCCGAATTGGTTGCAGGGCACGCCCAGCACTACGAGACCCTTGTCCTTGTTCGCCTGCCAGAGCTTTTCGAGCTCGTCATATTGCGGAGTATATCCGCATTCCGACGCGGTATTGACGATGAGGATCGC
>VAZZ01000532.1 GCA_005884715.1 Alphaproteobacteria bacterium
TCTGGTCCGATGATGGCGTCGAAATAGGAGCTCATGCCCAAGGCGCCGATGAGCTTAGTCGAAAGCCCTTCAAGCTTGTTGGTGCATATGCCAAGGCCGATCCCCTCGGCTTTCAGCTGGTCGAGCAGAGCGAGGCAGCCGGGAAAGGGTGCGCTGTCCACGGCGATATTGTCGCTGTAATAGGCGACGAATGCGCCATAGAGCGTCTCGATATCCTGATCGCCGAGCGGATCGCCCGTGGCGGCGAGCCCGCGGGCGATGAGCTTGCGCGCCCCATGGCCGACAAAGGCGCGCACGTCCTCGAGCGTCACGTCCCTGCGGCCGCGCAATGACAGGCAATGATTGGTGGCGCGCCACAGATCGGGTGCTGTGTCGACGAGCGTCCCGTCGAGATCGAAGATGACGGCCTTTTGGATCATGGCGCCGCTTAAACGGCGCCGGGGGGATTTGCAAGACTGTGCGGGCAGCAAGGCGGCCATGTGATCACGCGCCGGCGCGCTTGCTGGCGAGGACCTCGCCGAAAAGGATTCGCGCCAAATCAATTTGTTGGAGCAAATCCTATCGCCCGGATCAGGTGCGGGGTAGGCCTTTGGCGGGATTTGCTCTAGCCATGCCGCTGATCGGCCCGGCCCAGGACGGCATGCACGCGACGGCGCCGCATGAGATCGCCAGGGGCTATGGCAAATTCCCAGGCGAGGTTTTCGACTGATATTTCGGCAAGCCCCGATTGCCGGATGACGGCTTTCACTTCATCGAGTGACCGGAATTCTCCTGGCAACTCCTGGTCATCGGCAATCGCGCGCTCGAGCCGGCCAAGCGTCACTTCGGCGGATTCCGCAAGTCGCAGCCGGCCTTCTGCCAAGGCCTCTTCCGCCGCCTTGTTCGCCACCGTCCGCTTGCGGATCTGGCCTCTCGCCTCCGCCCCATCGTCATCGAACAGGACGCGGTTGGAGAAGATCAGGCGTCCCCGGGGCGCGAGCCAGCTCCCGATCCGCCCGAGCAGGGCTGCCTGACTGGCATGCGGTATGAATCTGAACAGACTGTGGACGACGATCAAATCGGCTGCGCAGGGCTGTGCCGCCGACATGAGATCGGCTTGCTGGCCATGGAAGGCGAGCCCATGCCGGGCCGCGAATTCCTCGCACACGAGAAGCGGCGTCATGCAGCGGTCAAGCACGGTGAATCGACATCGCTTCAAGGTCTCGGCGCCAAGCGCTGCCGCCGCATGGGCCGAGGTCGCGAGCATGGCCGTGTCGGCGGATCCCGTGATGACGATCTCGATCGTCTGCTCCGGCCGCGCCGCCTTGTCCGCGATGACCTTGCCGGCGAGCCGGATGAGCTCCGGCCTGTCGAAGATTTTCCGGCCGGTATAGCGATGGAGCGCGCCGCGGATATGATAGTCGGCGCAGTCCGAACAGAATTGCGGCGCGAGCGCGCTGAAACGCTGGGCATTATATGCGAGATCCTCGCCGCAGCTCGATGGATCAAGCAGTGCGAACGACTGGACTGTTTGCATGTCTCTTGATGTGATTGCCATATCGCGATTGACTATGCCTTAAAGCAAGCCCAACGCCCAGTTTTCGGGAAGACGGAACTGAAATGGAAGAGCAAGCCGTGAGCCATCTGCATGCCGCCATCCTGCATCAGGGTGGAAAGATTGCCGAGGCGGCCGCCATGTATGAGGCTCTGTTGGAACGGCATCCGCAGGATGCCGAGTTGCTGGCTCTTTTCGGTATGACACAGTTCCAGCTCGGTCGGGAAGAAGAGGCGCAGAACGCCTGGCGCCGCAGCCTTGCGGTCCAGGCTCCGGTGCCGGTGAGGCTTCGGACCATCGCCAACATGATGGCAGCCGCTTAAGGCAAGAGACGGACCTTGGATATCATGGCGGATCTCGCCATACCGGATTGGCCGCAAGGCGCCGTCCCCGATCCCAGTGACAGGCGCATGATCATCGCCCTAGCGAGGGTCCTTGTGATTCACAAGCGCATGGAGGCGGCGTCGAGGCTTCTCGACAGTGTGCTGCCGGATCTCATGGCCGACAAGGATTTCCTCAAGTCAGCCATGGCCGTTATGCTCGATGCCGGAAACGCCGCCAAGGCCGCTGCCATCTTGCGGCCACTGACGTCGCGGCCCGACCCGATCGACAGCGATCTCATCATCGCTCATGCAGCGGCAGCCTATCAAATTGGCCACCGCAAGGCGGCATGGCATCTGACTCGCCGGGCCTGCGAGGCCGTGCCGATCCATCTCACCGCCAAAGAGCCCGGCCAGCTCATGCTCATCGGTGTTCTGAACCAGACACCACTGTGGATCGAAAACATCGTCACGCCGGCCGAAATGCATTTTTCTGTAAATACGCCGGCGCGCCTGGCCTCCAGGCACAATGATCAATATCGCTTCCTGTCGATATTTCCCGAAGCGCAATCAGCGCTGAACGCGCTCGCCAATGCACCGCGGCCTAACCTCATTCTCAACAATTGGGTAAACGCAGAACTGCTGTTAACGCCCCGGGCGTTGCAATCCATTAGCGACTTCGCCGACCGGCTGGGCCTTCCGGTCCTCAATCACCCGCGCAAGGCTGCCGAGACGACCCGGCAGAAGAATGCTGCGCGCCTGGGCGGAATTCCGAATCTCAAAATCCCCCGTCTCATCCGCTTCGCCCACCAGAGCAAGACACGGGAACAGTCGGTGCGACTTGTCAGCGAAGCAATCGGCTTCCCGGTCATCATTCGTGGGCCTTTTAGCCAGAAAGGCCTCGGCGCTGAGAAGATCGATTCGCCTGAGGATCTTTCGCGCCATCTCGCCAACCTGCCCGATGCGCAGCTCTACGCCATTGAGTATGTCGATAATGCCGTGGCACCCGGCGCCTACCGCAAGATCAGGGCGGCGGTCATCGGTGAAGAAATTTTCATCAGCCACGTGCATTTTGGCCCACGCTGGAATGTCCATCGCGAGCGAGATCCCGAGAAGCTCAGGGAATTCGACCTTGACAGGAGCCTTGCCGACCATGCCGCTCGGATGATCTCTGCGCCTGATGAGACCCTGGGACGGCCTGCAATCGCCGCCCTGCACGAGATCCGCCGCCGGATCCCGCTCGACTTTTACGGCATCGATTTCGACATCCTTCCTGATGGCCGGGTGCTGTTCTTTGAAGCCAATGCAGTGATGAATATAAGCCTGTCGGATCGCGCCGGACTTCAGGAGACACGAGCGGCGATGCGCGCCGCGGTACGGGCACTTTTTCTCCAAACGGCGGGCATAAAGGCTCACTAATTCGGCGCCGCTGTCTTTGCAAGCGAAGACGAATTCGTAAGATTCTTGATGGCGACTGGCCATGCGGGATAGCCGAAGGTCCCACCGATGAACGGGTTCGATCAGAAGCGATAAACGTGATCGGAATCTTATATTTGGCGCGTGAACGGACGGAAAACCGGTTGCCCACTTTTCCTGATCGCGGCCAGGGTTTTGCGGTTTTCGGTTCCCTTGTGCTAAGACGCGGCCGGCCGAGCGCGTGCCTCCCAGGCAACTGCTCCAAATGATTTTTCCGGGCCTTGATTCCCTGCCGATTGAGGCAATCTGAAGGGAAGGGAAAGGCTCGCAAGGACAAGGAGACCGGATCATGGATATTCGCAAGACCCAGGCGCTGCGCGACATTCTGAGGGACAAGTCGCTGCTCAAGGAGAAATGCTACATCGACGGCAAATGGGTCGCGGGCAAAGGGGCGATCGATGTCACCAATCCGGTGAATGAGGAAGTGATCGCCTCGGTGCCGAATCTGGGCGAGACCGAAACCC
>VAZZ01000524.1 GCA_005884715.1 Alphaproteobacteria bacterium
AGCGATGGAACCGATGATCATGGCGAGGCTCAGCGGCAGGATAGCCAGGGGATCGAGATTGATCAGGAAGCCGAAGAAGGGTGCGGCAACCGCCAGCGGCAACGCCGTGATCAGCCAATGCGCCGCGGCCTTCGCCAGCACCACCAGCTCGAGGGGCACGACGCCGAGCGCCATCGCATCGAGAGAACCATCCTCATAGTCGGACTGGAATATCCGCTCCGCTGAGAGCAGGACCGACAGCAGGAGAGCTATCCACAAGGCGCCAGGCGCAATGCGCTGCAACAGCGACTGATCGGGCCCCAGCCCCAGAGGCAACAAGACGATGACGGTCACGAAGAATCCGATCGCCGTGCCGGCACCGCCGCCTTGCCGTGTGGCGAGCATCAGATCGCGCCGAACGAGCGCCCAGAGGAGCTTCACGACTGAGATCCGAGCATGAGCGTGACATCGGCCGACAAGGAGAGCGCGTTATGTGTCGCCAGCAGCGCCAGCCCGCCGCCCGACAGATGGCCACGCAGAAGCTTCATGAGCCGGTCGAGCGAGGCGGCATCGAGGCCAAGCGTCGGTTCATCCAGCAGCCACAGAAGGCGTGGCACCAGAGCGAGCCTCGACAGCGAAAGGCGGCGTTTCTGGCCGGCGGAGAGAAGGGCCGCGGGATAGTCCGCAAGGCCATCGAGATCGAAGGCGGCGATGGCTGCAGCGACATCGCCGCCCCCCAGGAAATCGCCCCAGAATTTGAGATTCTCGATGACCGTCAGGGGCGCCTTGATGGCTTCTTGATGCGCGGCATAATGCGTCTGCTGGCCGATCGCGAGCTGGGCGTTGCCGCCGGTGAGGCTAAGAACACCGGAGGCCGGGTCGCCAAGTCCGGCGATGAGGCGCAGAAGCGACGATTTGCCCGCGCCATTGGGACCGCGCAGCTCCAGGAGCTGGCCGGAAGCAAGAGTGAAATTCACATCCGTGAAAACCATCCGCCCGCCGCGCTGGCAGGCAAGCGATTCTGCTTGAAGCTGGACCATCATCCACCGATTAACCCATCGGGAAGCCGGAGGCAAAGATGGTTCTCCCCTGAAATCCTGGGGCCTTTCGCGTCAAGAATCCGGCCGGTCCCGAGGCAGGCAAAGCGCCTCGGTTATGTGACATCGAGCCTTGGCATTGTCACGCAAATGGACCTATATGCTGGGCAAATCCCGCCCCGGACCAATCTGCACCAAGGATCTGCCATGACCGCGACGTCGCTCGACTCCTTCAAATGCCGCAAAATTTTGAAGGTAGGCGCCAGGACCTATGTTTATTTCAGCCTTAAGGCGGCCGAGAATAACGGTTTGAACGGGATCACCTCCCTGCCCTATTCGCTCAAGGTGCTGCTGGAAAATCTCCTGCGCCATGAAGATGGCCGTTCCGTCACCAAGGACAGCATCGCGAACTTCGCCCATTGGCTCACCAATCGCGGCAAGGCGGAAAATGAGATCGCCTATCGCCCGGCCCGCGTCCTCATGCAGGACTTCACCGGCGTTCCGGCGGTCGTCGACCTCGCCGCGATGCGCGATGCGATGCGCAATCTGGGCGGCAAGACGGAGAAGATCAATCCGCTGGCCCCCGTCGACCTCGTCATCGACCATTCGGTAATGGTCGATTTCTTCGCCAATTCGAAAGCCTTCAAGCAGAATGTGGCCCTCGAATATGACCGCAATGGCGAGCGCTATACTTTCCTCAAATGGGGCCAAGGCGCCTTCGATAATTTCCGCGTGGTGCCGCCGGGCACCGGCATCTGTCATCAGGTCAATCTCGAATATCTCGCCCGTACCGTGTGGACGAAGAAGGTCGAGGAAAAAGGCAAGACGGTCGAATACGCTTTCCCGGATACGCTGGTCGGTACCGACAGCCACACCACCATGGTCAACGGCCTTGCCGTGCTCGGCTGGGGTGTTGGTGGCATCGAAGCGGAAGCCGCGATGCTGGGCCAGCCGACCTCGATGCTCATTCCGGAAGTCGTAGGCTTTAAGCTCGAAGGCTCGCTGCCGGAGGGCACCACCGCCACCGACCTCGTCCTCACCGTCACCCAGATGCTGCGCAAAAAAGGCGTTGTCGGCAAGTTCGTCGAATTCTACGGCCCGGGTCTCGCCAATCTGGCGCTGGAGGACATGGCGACGATCGCCAACATGGCGCCGGAATATGGCGCCACTTGCGGCTTCTTCCCCGTCTCAGTGGAAACACTCGATTATCTGAAGAGCACGGCACGGCCGGCCGCGCAGATCGCTCTCGTCGAACAATACGCCAAGGCGCAAGGCATGTTCTGGACGCCGAAATCCGCCGATCCGGTTTTCACCGACACGCTGACGCTCGACCTCGCCAGCGTCGAGCCGTCAATGGCAGGCCCCAAGCGTCCGCAGGACCGCGTCACGCTCAAGCACGCCGCCGCGGATTTCACTAATGTCATGGCGAATGAGTTCAAGAAGGCCGCGGAACTGCACAGCCGCTTCAAGGTCGAGGGCGCCAATTTCGATCTGGGCCATGGCGATGTCGTCATTGCTGCGATCACCTCCTGCACCAATACCTCGAACCCCTCAGTCATGATTGCCGCCGGCCTCCTCGCCCGCAACGCGGTGAAGAAAGGTCTGTCGGTCAAGCCGTGGGTCAAGACGTCGCTTGCTCCCGGCAGCCAGGTGGTGACCGAATATCTCAAATCCTCCGGCCTGCAGAAGGATCTCGACAAGCTCGGCTTCGACCTCGTCGGCTATGGCTGCACCACCTGCATCGGCAATTCCGGGCCGCTTCCGGAAGCAATTTCCGAATCGATCAAGAAGAACGATCTCGTCGCCGCTGCCGTGCTGTCCGGCAACCGCAATTTCGAAGGCCGCGTCAACCCGGATGTGCGCGCCAACTATCTGGCCTCACCGCCGCTCGTCGTTGCCTATGCGCTGGCGGGCTCGCTCGATGTCGATCTGAGCAAGGATCCCTTGGGCACCGGCCGCGACGGAAAGCCGGTCTATCTGAAAGATATCTGGCCGGCCGCCAAGGAGATCGCCGCAGCGGTGCGTAAGAACGTTACCCGCAAGGCCTTCGCTACCAAATACAAGGACGTCTTCAAGGGCGATGCGGAGTGGCGCAAGATCAAGGTCGAAGGCGGACTGACTTTCAAATGGAGTCCTTCCTCCACCTATGTTCAGAACCCGCCCTATTTCGAGGGCATGAAGATGACGCCCGATCCGGTGATGGACGTGGTCAATGCCCGCGTCCTGGGACTCTTCCTCGATTCGATAACTACCGACCACATTTCGCCCGCTGGCAATATCAAGACGACGTCACCTGCCGGCACCTATCTGATCGAACGCCAGGTGCGCCCTGTCGATTTCAACTCCTATGGCGCCAGGCGCGGCAATCACGAAGTCATGATGCGCGGCACCTTCGCCAATATTCGCATCAAGAACCAGATGATTCCCGGCGTCGAAGGCGGTGTCACCAGGCACTATCCTTCGGGCGAGCAGATGTCGATCTATGATGCCGCCATGCGCTACCGCGATGAAAGCGTGCCTCTCGTCATCTTTGCCGGCAAGGAATATGGCACCGGCTCATCGCGCGATTGGGCGGCCAAGGGGACGCGGCTGCTCGGCGTGCGCGCCGTGATTGCCCAGAGCTTCGAGCGCATCCATCGCTCCAATCTCGTCGGCATGGGTGTGGTGCCCTTGCAGTTCAAGGATGGCGAATCCTGGCAGGACCTCGGCCTCAAGGGTGACGAAATAGTAACCATTCATGGGTTAGCTGAAGGGCTGAAACCACGGGCCATGCTGCAGCTGATGATCACGGCGCCAGATGGGGCGGGCCGCATCATCGACGTGCAGTGCCGGATCGATACGCTCGACGAGCTGGACTACTACAGGCATGGCGGCATCATGCCCTATGTCCTGCGCAGTCTCGCAAAGGCGGCGTGACGACGACCTCACCGCCTTGTGAGTGGGCTCACCTGAACGTGACTCGATGGGGTGTCATGTTTAAGTCATATAGGCCAGATGCAGGATTCCTTTGAATTGACCCGCCGGAGCCTGCTGGCGCTTGCCGCTGGCGCGGTCGCAGCCGGCGCCGCTGGCCGGGTCAAGGCAGACACCGTTCGTCCCGCCATCGTCGAACTCTTCACCAGCCAGGGCTGCTCATCCTGCCCGCCGGCCGATGCCTTCATGGCGGAGGTGCGCGCCATGAAGGATGTCGTGGCACTCACCTACAATGTCGATTACTGGGACTATCGCGGCTGGCGCGACACGCTGGCGGCACCCGAAAACTCCAAGCGCCAGTATAAATATGCCAAGGCGCGCGGCGACATGGATGTCTATACGCCACAAATGATCATCGACGGCACAAGCCATGTCGTCGGCAGCCAGAAGATGGCGGTCATCGCCGCGATCAGGAGCTCGTTCGACAATCCACCGCCGATGTGGATTCCGGTCTCGATCTCCGCCAATGACGCGGAATTCCAGATTACCGTCGATGAGGCGCCTCCCGACACGCTGGCGCCGACGGCCAGCCTGTGGTTCGTGTCGGTAGCACCCCAGATGCCGGTGGAGATCGAAAAGGGCGAGAATGCCGGCCAGAAGATCGTCTATCTGAATGTCGTGAGGAAGCTCGTGCCGGTCGGCATGTGGCATGGTGAGCGGGCGACCTCGGCGCTGCCCAAGGACAGCGTGATGACCGAAGACAGCACCAGTTGCATGGCTCTGCTGCAGATGAAGCCCCTGGGCCGCATCTTGGGCTGCGCCGTTTGGGGACGCCTGAACTCCTGAAGAAGCTCGCAATTCCTATCGCAATGATTATATATTGGGACTGTTCCCGGCGCCACCTGCGCGGGGGTTACGTGCCCAACAGGGAGAATGACAATGTCTTACAAGACCGTTCTCGTTGCCCTCAATGAAATCAATCGCCTCGATGCCCTGAACACGTCGGCCGTTAAAATAGCGAAAATCGATGCCGCGTTCGTACGCGGTCTTTACACTATCCCAGCCGCGCAGATTTATCCTTCGACCGGTTTTGAAGCCGTCCCGCAAATGTTCGAGGGTCACCAGACCTTTTTCAAGAACAACCTCGCCAAGGTAAAGAACGCATTCGAGACGTCGCTGCAAAAAGCCAAGCTTCAAGGCGAGTTCGTCTCCATCGAGGGCCGCTCGCCGTTGATTTCGGATGAGATCATCAGTCACGGCAAGTCGGCCGACATCATCATCGTCAGCGCCACCGATCCTGCCGAAGTTTCGGGCGTCGAGCTCGATTGCATCGAACGGGTCCTCGTCGGCGCCGGCCGGCCGCTGCTGGTGCTGCCGCGCGGCAGTGAGCATGTCCTCGATCTCGATCAGGTCGTGGTGGGCTGGAATGGCGGCAAGGAAGCCGCGCGTGCTGTATTCGACGCCATCCGGCTTCTGCAGTCCGCCAAATCGGTCCTTGTTGTCTGTGTCGATGACAATAATGAGGAACGTGTGACACAGGAGAAGCCAGG
>VAZZ01000525.1 GCA_005884715.1 Alphaproteobacteria bacterium
GCTCTGCATTCTCAATCATGTAGCCTTTTTCCGTGACCTGCGGCGCCGTACATCACGGATGAACTTGGCACGGGGTGGCCCGGCGGTTTGATATTTATGGTGAAGACCCTCACCCAGAGGTGCGAGCGAAGCGAGCCTCGAAGGGTCCTTCAGGATGAGTGGAGGGAGTCTATCTCGGCAGTTCGGTTTCGCCCATGAGATATTCATCGATGGCGCTCGCCGCCTGACGGCCTTCGCGGATCGCCCAGACGACCAGCGACTGGCCCTTGCGGATATCGCCGGCAGCGAAAACCTTGTCGAGCGAAGTCCGGTAGTCATCGGTATTGGCTTTGACATTGCCGCGCTTGTCGCGCTCGAACGTGGTTTCCTTCAGCAGGCCGCTTTCTTCTGGACCCGCGAAGCCGATAGCGATCAGAACGAGATCGGCCCTGATGACGAATTCGGTCCCAGGCAGCGGCTCACGCTTCTGATTGACTCTGGCGCATTTGACGCCGGTCACTTTTCCCTTCTCACCGACGATGCCCAGCGTCGCTGCGGAAAATTCGCGCGAGGCACCCTCGGCCTGCGATGAGGAGGTGCGGAATTTGGTCGGCCAATAAGGCCAGACCGTCATCTTGTCTTCCTGCTCGGGCGGCACCGGGCGGATATCGAGCTGGGTCACCGAAAGCGCAGCTTGCCGGAAGGCCGTGCCGATGCAGTCGGAAGCGGTATCGCCGCCGCCAATGACGACGACATGCTTGCCGGTGGCAATCAGTTGATACTCGTTCGAAATATCCTCGCCGCCGAGACGCCGGTTGCTTTGGACGAGATAAGGCATGGCATAATGCGCGCCATCGAGATCCATCCCGGGCAGGCCCGGATCGCGCGGCTTCTCAGCGCCGCCCGCGAGCAGCACGGCGTCATAGGCATCGGTGAGCGAGCGGAAGGGCCGCGTCACCCCGATATCCACGTTGTAATGGAAAGTGACGCCTTCGGCTTCCATCTGTGCGACGCGGCGGTCGATCGGGTGCTTCTCCATCTTGAAATCGGGAATACCATAGCGCAGCAATCCGCCGGCCTTGGCATAACGTTCGAAGACATGAACCTCATGACCGGCGCGCGCCAGTTGCTGGGCTGCGGCCATGCCGGCCGAGCCCGAGCCTACGATCGCGACCTTCTTGCCGGTCTTCTCTTCCGCAGGCTCAGGCCTGATCCAGCCTTCCGACCAGGCCTTATCGGCAATCGCCTGTTCGATCGTCTTGATCGTCACTGGCACATTTTCGAGATTGAGCGTGCAGGCCTCTTCGCAAGGGGCCGGACAGATGCGGCCGGTGAATTCGGGAAAGTTGTTGGTCGAATGCAGGTCGAGCGCGGCCTCGCGCCACTTGCCCTGATAGATGAGATCGTTCCAGTCGGGGATCTGGTTGTTCACCGGACAGCCGGTGTGGCAATAGGGAATGCCGCAATCCATGCAGCGCGCTGCCTGCTTCTGGGTGTCGCGATCATCGAGCGGGATGGCGAATTCGCGGAAATGGCGGACGCGGTCGGAAGCCGGCGCATACTTTTGCTCCTGCCGATCGATTTCAAGAAAGCCGGTGATCTTGCCCATCGTCGTCTCCTAATGCCTTCCCGCCGGCGGCAGACCAAGTGCCTTCTCTGAGCGCGCGATCCAGGTCATCACATCGGGCCTCGTCTTGAGATCGAAGCCGCCTTCATGGGCGAGCCGCGTATAAGCGAGAAGTGCGATATCGGCGATCGACAGGCTCTCGCCCACGAACCAGGACTTGCCCTTGATGAGATGCTGCATCAGATCGAGCGCCTTCTCACCACGCTCCACCCGCATCGGATCGCGTTCCTCTTTCGAGCGGCCGAGATAGACCATATGGAAGCGGCTGGTCGCCACATAGGGCTCGTGGCTGTATTGCTCCCAGAACAGCAATTCGTCGATCTTCGCCTGGGTGAACGGGTCGGCCGGGAGCAGTGAGCTGTCATGGGCGAGATAGCGGATGATCGCATTGGATTGCGCCAGGCACCTGCCGTCAGGGAGCTCGATCATCGGCACTTGTCCCATCGGGCTCTTGCGCAGGAAATCCGTTGTCCGGCTTTCGTGCTTCATGATGTCGATATCGATCCACCGATAGGGCTTTTTGAGAAAGTCGGCGGTGATGCTGACCTTCTGGCAATTGCCGGAACCCCTGTCGCCATAAAGTCGCATCTAGGCTCTCCGCTTCATGCCGATGGTCATGCCATCGCTGGTCGCCTGCTCCTTTTCGAGCTCGCGCAAGGCTCTGGCATATTCGACCGGCATGATCTTCACGAATTTGGGCAGATAGTCGGCCCAATGGTCGATGATCTGGCGGGCCCGGTCCGAACCCGTATATTTCAGATGGCGGCCGAGGAGATGCCAGATGCGCTCACCATCGTGGCGATCCATATGGGCGGTCACATCGACGAGGCCATGATGCTCGAGATCGCCGCCATGATGATGCAGGCGCTCGATCGATTCCTCCTCAGCCGGCACCGGCGCCAGATCGACCATCGCGAGATTGCAGCGCTGGGCGAAATCGCCGCGCTCATCGAGAACATAGGCGACACCGCCCGACATGCCGGCGGCGAAGTTGCGTCCGGTTTCGCCGATGACCAGAACGATGCCGCCGGTCATGTATTCGCAGCCATGATCGCCAACACCTTCGACGACGGCGATGGCGCCGGAATTCCTCACCGCGAAACGCTCACCGG
>VAZZ01000527.1 GCA_005884715.1 Alphaproteobacteria bacterium
TCACCAATTGCGATCTCTGCATCAACGGAACGACGGTCGGCCTCAACGCCCTCATCACCCATAAAGGCGGCAAGACCGGCCTCATCTGCACGGCCGGTCATGAGGATTCGATCGAGATCCGCAATGGCCACAAGGAAGACGGCTATCGCTACGATCCCGAATATCCCGCCGCCACCATGCTGGTGCCGCGCTATCTGCGCAAGGGCGTGCGCGAAAGGGTGATCGCCGACGGTTCGGTGCGCACCCAACTCCACGAGGAGGATGTGCGCGATGCCTGCCGGCTGTTCCTGAAGGAAGGTGTCGAAACGGTCGCCATTTCCTTCGTCTGGTCGGTGCTCAACACCGCCCATGAGAAGCGCGCCGCCGAGATCGTGCGCGAAATGCTGCCAGACGCGATCCTCACCGTCGGTTGCGAACTCTATCCGCAGATACGCGAATATACCCGCACCTCGACGGCGGTGGCGAACGCCTATCTGGCACCGGTGATGCGCAGATATGTCGAAGCCGTCGATGGATATTTCCGCCAGTTGGGGGCGCAGCAGCCGGTGCGCTATTTCCAGTCGAATGGCGGCCTCGCCATCGGCCAGGTGATGACCGATCGCTCCGTCTATGCGATCAATTCGGGCCCGGCCTCAGCACCCCAAGCCGGTCAATATGTCTGCACGCCCTTCAAGAAGAAGAATGTCATCACCGTCGATATGGGCGGCACGTCCTTCGACATCACCTTGACCAAGGACGGCCAGACCAATCTCAACAAGAATATCGACTTCCTGCGCTATCGCATCGGCGTGCCGATGATCCAGGTGGAGACGCTAGGGGCTGGCGGCGGTTCGATCGGCTGGATCGATTCACTCGGCCTCCTGCAGGTCGGTCCGCAATCGGCGGGCGCTGATCCAGGCCCCGCCTGCTATGGCCAGGGCGGCGTCGAGCCCACCACGTCGGATGCCAATCTGGTGCTGGGCTATCTCAATCCGGACGGATTGCTCGGCGGCAAGCTGCCGCTCAGCGTCGAGAAGGCGCGTGGCGCGCTCATGCGCATAGCCGATCCTCTCGGCCTTTCGCCCGAACAGGCGGCCTATGGCATGTTCACCATCGTCAACAACAACATGGTGAACGGCATCCGGCGCGTCTCGGTCGAAAGGGGCTATGACCCGCGCGACTTCGTCCTTGTCGGCGCCGGCGGCGCCACGGCGGCGCATATCACGGCGCTGGCGCGCGAGATGGGCATCGACACGATCGTGCTGCCCAAACTGGCATCGGGACTCTGCGCCTTCGGCCAGACGATCTCCGATGTCAAATACAACTATATGGCGACGGCGCCGGTGCGCCTCGACAATGAGGCGGCCTATAAGCGCATTGACACGCTCTTCAACGAGATCGAGGGCCGGGGCATCAGGCATCTCGAGGATGACGGCTTCACCAAAAAGACCATCGGGGTGAAACGCAGCCTCGACATGCGCTATGTCGGCCAGGTGCATGAATGCACCGTCGATATCGCCACCTTCGCCATCAATGCGAAGAGCATCGCAAAGGTGAAGGAGGCATTCCACAAGCGCCATGAGGAGCTCTACACCTATTCCGAGCGCCACAATGCGGTGGAGGTCGTCAATATCGAATCGACCCTCTATGGCCATATCGACAAGGCGATCTTCGATGCCAAAGGCAAGGGCACGAAGACGCCGGTCTATGACGGAGCGAAGCTCGGCGCCGGGGCCCTCGTCAAGGGTCCCGCCATCATCGAGGAAGTGACGACCACCATCGTCATCGAGCCGGGCTGGACGGCGAAGCTGGATGCTTCAGGCTCCTATGTCATCACATCCAGACGGAAGACGCGACGCAGATGAACACGGCCCTCAGTGCACAGAATGTCTCGGTCTCCTTTGATGGCCTGAAAGCGCTGTCGAATGTCGTGCTCGATATTCTGCCTGAGCGCGTCACCGGACTGATCGGCCCCAATGGAGCCGGCAAGACGACCCTGGTCAATGTGCTCACCGGTTTTCAGGCGCCCGATGAGGGGAAGGTCGAGATGGATGGCCAGGATATCGGCGGGCGCACCACCCATGCCATCCGCAGGCTCGGCCTCGCGCGTACCTTCCAGTCGGGGCGCCTGTTCGGCGAATTGCCGGTCATCGACAATCTCGAAGTGACCGGCGTAGGGCTTGGCCTCACCCGCCGCGAGGCCTGCGCCAAGGCTGAAGCGATGCTCGACTGGATCGGCATTTCGCCGCTTGCCGACCGCATCGCCGGGGGGCTGCCCTATACCGATGAGCGGCGCGTTGCCATTGGCCGCGCTCTGATGATGGAACCCAGATATCTCCTGCTCGATGAGCCGGCGGCCGGCATGGCGGCGGAAGAGGCCGATGATCTGATCGCCCTCATCCGCCGGATCGTGGCCGAGATGAAATGCGGCGTGCTGCTGATCGAGCATAATATCGGGCTCGTCCTCAATATCTGCGACCACATCCATGTGCTCGATTCAGGCGAGATCATCGAGGATGGCAGCCCAGCCGCGATCAAGGCGAGCGAGAAGGTCCGCCACGCTTATATGGGCACGCAGGCTGAAGCCAAAGGTGTCGTCCTATGAACCTCCTCAGCGTCGACAACATCACCGTTCGC
>VAZZ01000528.1 GCA_005884715.1 Alphaproteobacteria bacterium
CAGCCTCGTAATCCTCAGAAGGCAAGGGCCGTGAAGTGCAGCCGCGCATGAACGCACGGATCGCCTGAATATTGGACGGGAAATCTTCGGCGGTCGCGCCCGGCACATGATCCAGGAAGCCCGGTCCGATGAGAACGCCGAAGGCCGCAGTGTCGAGCGTTACCGCCGCACCGGCGAAGTTGATTCCCGCGACGCTTGCCTGACCATGGGCTCGGACATAGTCGCAGATGACGAACCCCCCATATGACCAGCCAACAAGGACAGGATGCCTCAGGCCGAGTTGCGCGATGATCGCGGCAATATCATCCGCCCAGGGCTCCGCCTGCGTATAGTTTTCCGGTCCATCGGGCGCCTGCGACATGCCGTGGCCGCGAAGATCGAAGGCCACCAGGCGGAATGCGTCCGCCAGCTCACTCTCATATTGCCTCTGCCAGCAAAGATGGTTCTGCGACCACCCATGGATGAGGAGGATGGGTGGAGCATCGGCCTTGCCCCAGCCTATTGTTTAGCGGCCAGGACCTTCAGGATGCGGGCTCCGGGCCGTCCGGTCGGTTTCAATCCCGCCTGTTTCTCGGCCGCCTTGATCGCGGCTGCGGTGACCGGGCCCATCCGCCCGTCAGCTTCTCCCTTGTAGAGTCCCCGTGCAGTCAGCAGCTCCTGGAGCCGCTTGCGCTCGGCGCGCGACAATCCCGGATCATCGGTCGGCCATGGGGTCCTGAAGGCGGCCCTGCCATCGAGCCGATCGGAAAGATGAGAGATGGCGAGAGCATAAGATTCCGCCGCATTGTAGGAATAGAGCGCATCGAGATTGCGCGACACCAGGAAAGCGGGGCCTGCCCGACCTGCAGGTCTGATCAGCCCATAGGACCCGGTCCTGGGCAGGGGCGAACCATCGGCACGGCTGATGCCGCGCTTGGCCCAGGCCAAAATGGCCGATTTCCGCGAGCGGCCAACCGGACCCGAATAAGCGCGCGGCACATTCACCTCGAAGCCCCAGGCAAGGCCTGAGCGCCAGCCGGATTTCCTGAGGAAGTTGGCGGCCGATGCGAGCGCATCCGGAACGGAATTGATCGTGTCCCGCCGGCCGTCGCGATCGAAATCGACGGCAAGCCTTCGATAGGTCGACGGCATGAATTGGGTATGGCCGAAGGCTCCGGCCCACGAGCCGTTCAGGTCGTCAAGCTTCACATCACCGGCGGCGACGATCCTGAGCGCCTGGATCAGCTCGCCTTTGTAATACGAGGGCCTGCGTCCCGCGCAGGCGACGCTTGGAAGTGCATGGGGAAGGAAGAAATCGCCTTTGGTCCGTCCATAGTCGCTCTCGATGCCCCAAAGGGCAGTGAGAATGGAGCGGTCGACCCCATAGGCTTTTTCGATATCGCGCAGGGTCTTCTCATGCGCCTGCATCATCTTCTTGCCGTCGGCGATGCGGGCATCATCGACCAGGAAGGCCATATAGTCCCAGATCGCGAGGCGATATTCCGGCTGGGTGCGCGAGAAGCGCACCGCCTTCTCATCGAATGCGATGTCGCTGAAGGCGGCATTGACGATATCGGCCCTGACGCCGGCCTTGAGGACATCGGCGCGAATGCCCTTCACGCAGGCCTCGAACGGAGCTGCGGCAACGGGACTGATGAAGATGCATGCCGCCATGATGACGGCCCAGACTCTGATCGACAGCGGAATCGTGCGTATCATGAGGCCGATCCTAACAGCCTGTGCGACGCACTAACAGCCACCAAACTGATCCGGCTTTATTTGCGGCAGCTCTTCGGACAATATGCTCCATGCGCACATGATAACGCAAAAAAGCGAGACGGACATGGTACTTAGAATCGGAATCATCGGCGCCGGGGTCATGGGAGCAGGTCACGCCCGCGTCATTCAGGCATCGGTGGCGGGTGCACATCTCAGTGCCGTCTATGATGCTGACACGGCCCGCGCCCAGGCAGCGGCAGGTGATTCGCGCGTCATGTCCGATCCCCACACTCTGATCAACGACCCTTCGATCGATGCGGTCATTGTCGCATCGCCCGACGCCACGCATCGCGACTATGTCCTTGACTGCATTGCCGCCGGAAAGCCTGTACTTTGCGAAAAGCCGATGGCGCTGACCACCGCCGAATGTCTCGACATCGTGACAGCCGAAGAGAAATCCGGGCAAACACTGGTGCAAGTCGGGTTCATGCGTCGCTTCGATCCGGCCTATCTCGAAATGAAGGCGACCCTTGAAGCAGGCACCCTCGGGCGTCCTCTGGTCGTGCACTGTCAGCACCGCAACGCCTCGGCGCCGGACTGGTTCACGTCCATGATGGCCATCACAAATTCCTTCGTGCATGAAATTGACATATGCCGCTGGCTTTTGGGGGTTGAATTCACCAGAGCGCGGGTTTTCCCGTGCAAAGCCGGCGCGAAGGGCGAAACCTCTGATCCACTCCTGATCCTGCTTGAGACCGACAGCGGGCAGATCGTCTCGAGCGAGGTGTTCATGAACGCGGGCTACGGCTATCACGTCCATGCTGAAGCCGTTTGCAGCAGTGGCACGATCGCATTGGCGCAACCCGCATTGACCCGCAGCCGTCACTCGGGATCAGAACGCGCGGACTTCCCGGCCAACTGGATCCCGCGCTTCGCCGATGCCTATCGCCTTCAGGACCAGGCATGGGTCGATGCGATCGCGAAAGGAAAACCTGTG
>VAZZ01000526.1 GCA_005884715.1 Alphaproteobacteria bacterium
AACAACCACGACGACCCAGTCGGCGCCGGTAACCGAAGCGGCACCTGAAGAAGGAGCCTGGGCACCTGCGGATGGCGCGGAACGCACCTTCTACACCTTCATCGCCAGCATCGTCGCCGCCGCCGGGTTCGCCGCCGTGCTTGCGGGGATCAGTATTGTTTCCGGCATCAGGATCACGCCGCGCAACGGCCTGCTCTGGGGCATAGCAGGCTTCCTTGCGGTGCATCTGGCTCCCGCTGCCAGCCTGCCGCCGGAACTGCCCGGCATGCCGGCGGGCGACCTCCTCGCGCGCCAAGCCTGGTGGGTAGGCACGATCGTGGCGACCGGCCTCGCCATCTGGCTGTTCACCCAGCGCAACGAAATGTGGGCGAAGGTCGCGGCGGTCATTCTGGTGGCGCTTCCCCATATCATCGGCGCCCCCATGCCGCCGACTCACGAAAGCGGCGTGCCCGCCGTTCTCTCGGCGCAATTCGCGGCGAACACTTTGGCGGTGGCCGCCCTCATGTGGCTGGCGATCGGTGGATTCCTTGGCTTCGCCATGGACCGTTTTGTCAAAGAGGCGTGATCCATGTCGCTTCAAAAAATTCCCGCAACCGTCATCACCGGCTTTCTCGGCGCCGGCAAGACGACCCTGATCCGCCATCTCCTGCAGAATGCCAAGGGGCGACGGATCGCTCTGGTGATCAACGAATTCGGTGACATCGGCGTCGACGGGGAGATCCTGAAAGGATGCGGCGATGATGTCTGCCGCGAGGAGGACGTCGTCGAGCTTGCCAATGGCTGCATATGCTGCACCGTTGCGGAAGATTTCGTGCCTACGATGCGCAAGCTCATCGATCGCGCCCATCCGCCCGAGCATATTGTCATCGAGACCTCAGGCCTCGCTTTGCCGCAACCTCTGGTGCGCGCCTTCAACTGGCCGGAGATCAAGTCGCGTGTCACGGTTGACGGCGTCGTCGCCGTGGTCGATGCCAAGGCGCTCTCCGAAGGCCGCTTCGCCGATGATGAGGAAGCGGTCGCCGCCCAGCGCGCCGCTGATCCCAATCTCGATCATGAGAATCCGATCGAGGAACTGTTCGAGGACCAGCTCAATTGCGCCGACATGATCATCCTCAACAAAACCGATCTCCTGGCGCAGCATGAGACCGACAAGGTGACCGTCGATCTCAGGACGCAGATCCGCAAAGGCACCAAGCTCGTGCCGACCCAGCATGGCGCACTCGATGCGGCGGCACTGCTGGGTCTTGGCTCAGCTGCCGAAGACGACTTGGGCAATCGCCTTTCCCACCATGAGATGGAAGGCGAACAGCAGCACGACCATGATGACTTCGTGACCTTCGTGATCGCGCTCGGCATCATCGATGACCGCGAAAAGCTCCTGGCGCGCATCCAGGATCTCATCGCCGAGCACGATATCCTGCGGCTCAAGGGGTTTGCCGCCGTCGAGGATGCGCCGGGACGGCTCCTGATCCAGGCGGTCGGTCCGCGGCTCAACAGCTATTTCGACCGGCCCTGGCGGGCGGACGAGCGGCGCTCGAGCGAGATCGTCGTCATTGGATTGAAAGGACTGGACCGGGCCGAGATCGAAACCCGTCTCCGGGCCTGATGCATCTCCTCGCCACCCAGACAGGTGTCATAGACGGTGCGGCCGAAGCCATAGATCTCGCCCAGGTGCCGGGAGACATCGTTGTCCTCTCCGCTGCCGACAGCGAGATCGCTTCACTGGCACGGGCCTGGGAAGCGATCGCGCCCGCCGGCACTGAGTTGCGCCTCGCCAATCTCCTGCAGCTCCAGCACAATCTGTCGGTCGATCTTTACATCGAAAAAACTCTGCGCCGGGCGAAACTCATCGTGCTCAGGCTGCTCGGCGGCACGCAATACTGGGCCTATGGGCTCGCCGAGATCGAAGCATTGGCGCGCGAACGCAACATCGCTCTCGCGGTTCTGCCCGGGGACGCCAATCCCGATCCCGAACTCACCGCGCATTCCACACTTCGCGCTTCCGATTG
>VAZZ01000529.1 GCA_005884715.1 Alphaproteobacteria bacterium
TTGTCCCAGGCGATGCCGACGCGCGGTGCAAGGGCGGCAACCCAATCCACATTGGTATGGAAGCTGACCTCGCCCAGATCATTGCCGCCTGTCGAACTCTTGAGATCGGACCAGGTGACATATCCCTCCAGCCCGAGGACAAAATTGTCGATCTGCCAATCATAGCCGATCTGGCCACCGCCGACGAAGCCATCCAGATTCTCCGAATTGGTCGAACCGGCATCATTGCCGAAGAGATCATCGTCGTTGAAGTCGTAATCGACATTGGCCGAACCATAGCCCGCATGCGCTCCAACATAGGCACCGGACCAGTCATAAGGTGCAAGTGCTTCGACATCGGCCGCGCTGCCGGCGGCGGCTGACGCCGCAAGAATAGCTCCGGCTACGACAACATGCCTGAGTATTGGAACTCCCTCCCCCATGTGAAAAGAGTGCCCCGCGAGACATCCGAGGTCAAATGACAATTCCCATTGCAAGCCGGACAGTTTTCCAAAGATGTGCGACGCAAGGTAACCCAGTCTAGTGGTGCCAGATCGGAAGTTCGCTTCATCTTGCAGCGCTTTGCGGGCTCGAAAGAACACTAGAAAATGTGCCGACGGTCTATCCGCAGCCTTGAACGCAGCGAATGCGACGGATCAGGCGATGGCACGGCGTCTCAGCGTCACCCAAAGAATGAGGCTGAGCGCTACGGCGACGATCGGAAAGATCGCTATATTGACGCTTCCCCAGCCAAACCAGTAGAGCAGCTTGCCCGAGGTGAGTGATGCCACGGCAACGGTGCCGAAGACGGCGAAATCATTCAATCCCTGGACCTTCGCGCGTTCGGCCGGGCGATAACAATCGGTCAAGAGCGTGGTACCGCCGATGAAACCGAAGTTCCAGCCGAGACCAAGAAGGATAAGATTGACGGCAAAATTGCCAAAGGTGATGCCGAGGAGGCCCGCTATCGCGGCACAGCCGAGCATAATGAGGCCGGTGGCGCAGACTTTCTCGGCGCCAACGCGGGCAATGATCTGGCCGGTGAAGAAGCTCGGCACGAACATGGCCAGCACATGCCATTGAATGACCCAGGCGGCATTGGCTGTGGTGAAGCCGCAATCGATCATGGCGATGGGGGCCGCCGTCATCACCAGGTTCATCATGCCGTAGCTCAAGGTCGCGGCGATCATCGCCACGAGCAGGCGCGGCTGCTGCAGGATTTCCGACAAAGGACGCACCGCACCGGCGGCGACGGATTGCTCCTTATGCGGAATATCGACGAAGCCCATGACACCGATCGCCAGGGCGCAAATGACGACCATCGCCGCATAGCATCCAGCAAAGGTCACCGGCGCCAGAAGATCGGTGGTGAACATCACCAGCGAGGTGCCGAGAAGGCCTGCCGCAACGCCTCCGGTCATCACCCAGGAGATCACCTTGGGACGGAAGGCCGGGCTTGCCATGTCGGCTGCGGCGAAGCGCGAATGCTGGGCGAAGGCCTGATAGACGCCCTGCAGCACCGTCGCCAGGATGAAGAGCGGGAAACTGCGGGTGTAAATGGCATAAACGCCGACCAGCGCCCCGATCGTGCCGCCCAGAGCGCCCAGCATGAAGCCCGGCCTCCTGCCGATGCGCTTCATCAGCATGGCGGCGGGAATGGTGGACAGCGCCGTGCCGATGACGAAGGCCGAGATCGGCAACGTCGCCCAAGCCTTCGACGGTGCGATCTCTACGCCGATAAGACCGGCGGTGGTGAACATGATGACGGTGGCCGACCCATAAAGCGCCTGCCCGATCGCCAGAATGAAGGCATTTCGCCTGGCGCGGCTGTCATCAAACTGGACGGTGATATCGGCTACGCTCATGGCCTGGAATGTCCCCCAATGGGGCGCCCGGTGTGGCATGAAGCGGAGCGAGCGGCAAGGCCCGCCTCCTGGCGTCATGAAGCCTTCTTTTCGATGGAAAGCAAGCTGCCAGCGTGTCTGATGAGCGTTGTGTGAAGCCATGCTCCGCGGACAGTTCAGGCATGTCCCATCGAAAGCGCTGCGATGGTCAGAATTCCTCCGGCCGGCGCTGACGGGCGAGCGTGTTGAGGACGCCGTTCAAGAGTTTCGGTTCCTGCTCGTCGAAGAAGGCATGCGCGACATCGAGATATTCGCTGATGGCAACGCGCGCCGGCACATTCTCCATGAACATGACCTCATAGGCGGCGGCCCGCAGGATGGCACGCAAGGTGGCATCGAGCCTCGCCAGCGGCCAGCCCGTATCGAGAAGCCGGTTGAGAGCGGGATCAATGGTGCGCTGCTCGCGCACCACGCCATCGACAACTTCCT
Source organism: Alphaproteobacteria bacterium (assembly GCA_005884715.1). Classification (GTDB taxonomy): domain Bacteria; phylum Pseudomonadota; class Alphaproteobacteria; order Rhizobiales; family Aestuariivirgaceae; genus Taklimakanibacter. The sequence continues at coordinate 2,313 of VAZZ01000529.1, forward strand.
TGAGGAAGCTGAAATCGGCCGGGCCGCACTGGCCTTCGTCGAAGGCATCGCCCGCGGTGCGTGAGGAGAACTGCGCCAGCACTTCACCGACATCGGTTCCGGCAAGATCCATCTGATAGAGAGCCTGGACAGCGCCAAGGCGCGCGGCCGAACGCGCGACGGGCGGCTTGCGGCGCGGCGTACTCAAGATTTGGCCCGCCTTTTCCTGATGCCACGTCTGAAGCGGATCATGGCGAGCGCCGCATCGGCGGCCCCTGCTCCCTTATCCATTTCCGAGACCCGGGCCCTGGCCCAGGCCTGCGCCTCGTTCTCGCAGGTCAGGATGCCATTGCCGACGGCGAGGCCATTCATCGTCAGATCCATAATTCCACGCGCCGATTCATTGGCCACTATGTCGTAATGCGAAGTCTCGCCGCGCAGCACGCAGCCCAAGGCAACATAGCCCTCGAAGCGCTTCGCTTTGGCGGCGGCTGCGATGGCGCCCGGGATCTCGAGCGCCCCCGGCACCGCATGGCGTTCCCACGTGGCGCCGGCACGTTCGATCGCCGCAATGGCGCCCTTGGCCAGTTCATCGCAAAGCTCGGCATAGAAACGCGCTTCGATGATGAGGATATGCGCTCTGGTCTTGATCGCTGCCTGAGCAGCCTTGTCGCGTTTCACAATCTGGTCTCCGCAAGACGCGCGACATAGCGCGCCAGCATGTCGATTTCAACATTGACCCGATCGCCAGGCTTGGCCTTGCCCCAGGTCGTCATGGCCTGCGTATGGGGGATGATGTTGACGCCGAACGCATTACCCTCGACCTCATTGACGGTAAGAGATGTGCCATCGAGCGAAACGGACCCCTTCGGCGCAATGAAGCGCGCAATCCCAGGCGATACGCGGAAACGAAAGCGCAGGGAATCGGGGGCGCTCGAGATTGATCCGCGTACCGGCTTCCCAGTAGCCGAGCGTCGTCCTGGCCAGCGTCTCGGCGGAGGCATCGACGGCGAAAAATCCCCTGCCGTCCTGCAGCCGGCCGGTCTCGACCGCGGTCAGGCAGCAGCCGGAACAGGCGATCGAGGCGCCGATCGCGATGCCGTCAGGATCATAGGCGGTGGCGATCGTGAGGCGGGTCTCGCCGCGCTTCTCGATGGCGATGACTTCGCCGATATCGGTAACAATCCCAGTGAACATACATTCTCCGGTTTCCTTCTCCCATTGGTAGAAGGATGTCTGCACAAAGTGCAGACAGGATGAGGGGTTACGGCATCTAACGATTGAGACCGTAACCCCTCACCCGTCCGCCTTCGGCGGCCGGCCTCTCCTTATGGGAGAGGCGAACTAGGGGCGTACATAGACGCTCAACCGGTCATCCCCAAGCCTTTCCTCCCCAGCCGGCCGGAAGGCTGCCATGACGCTCGCGAAGGGCAGTCCGGCAAAGCCGTCCACTCCTTGCGGCCCAAGTGCTTTGGGTGACCGGAAGAGGCTCAATTCGTCCACCAGTCCCGCCTCGATGAGCCCGCGCGCCAGACGCGCGCCGCCCTCGGCCAGAACCCGATTGATGCCGCGTCGAGCGAGCCTTCTCATGGCGTCGTTCGGATCGACATGTCCGTCGGGCCCCTGATTGCAGCGCAGAACTTCAACGCCCGGGGCGATGGCGCCATCCGCCAACGAAAGGAGCCAGACCGGCACTTTTCCAGCCGTCTGCGCAAGATGCGAAGTCCTCGGGATTGCGAGCCTGGAATCGGCAACCACCCGGACGGGCGAGCGGTCCTCGAGGCCCGGCAGCCGACAGGTGAGATCGGGATCATCGGCAAAGACGGTCCCAAGGCCGACCAGGATGGCATCCGACTGGGCGCGCATCAGATGGGTACGCTTCTTGACCTCAGATCCAGTGATCGTTGTTCTTTGGCGGGGAACCTCCGCAATCTTGCCATCAGAAGAAAGTGCAAGCTTTAGAATAACATAGGGACGTTTCTTGGTAATCCGATACAAGAAGCCGGCAAGATCGGGGCGCGCTTCGGCCTCAGCAAGGCTGGTTTCGACAGAGATACCGGCCTGCCGCAGGATGGCAAATCCCTCACCTGCCACCAAGGTTCGAGCGTCACATAGGCGGTGGCGCCCTTGGCTCCTGCACCTGCCATCTCCAAGGCCTCAGTCTCGGCATGGGGACGTCCGCCGGGCTGCGTCCAGCCCAACCCGACAATGACGCCATCCTTCACGATGACACAGCCGACCGGCGGATTTTCCGCTGTCGTGCCCAAGGCTCGGTGGCCAAGCCGCGCCGCCAGTGTCATGAACGTCAGATCATCGCTCATCTGAGGGATTTGCGGAAATGCACTGTCGTGCCGCCCATAAACGGTTCCTCGTGCTCGACCTCATAGCCAAGCCCGTCATAGAAGCGCAGATTGGCGGCGAAGAGCTTGTTGGTATAGAGCCGGATCACGGCGTGGCCGCGCTTGCGCGTTTCTTCCTCGGCATGGGCGATGAGCCTCTTTCCGAGCCCCGCCCCCTGCTCATCCGGATCGACGCAGACATTCTCGATCAAGAGATCGTCCTCGCGGGAGATCATCTCGACGAGCCCGACGAGTCGGCCAGCGATGCAAGCGAGGTCGATCACATGATGGCGAACCGCATGATCATAATCGGCCGTCATCGGCTTGGGCTCGCGGCCGATCACCGCGCACCATTTGGCATAGGCCTTACAAGTGAGATCGCGAATGCGCGCCGCATCCTGCGGACCGGCGCGACGAAACTCGAGCGGACGGGACATGGTCAGTCCCGCTTCGGGCTGGGTTCGCTCTCTTCGCCCTCGCCGGTCAATTCGCCGAGCAGTTCCTCGAAATCCTTGGCTTCGCGGAAATTCTTGTATACCGAGGCGAAGCGCACATAGGCGACGTCGTCGAGAACCTTGAGCGCTTCCATGATGAGCTTGCCGACGGTTTCGGACTTGATGTCGCTTTCGCCGAGACTTTCGAGCCGGCGTACTATTCCGGACACCATGCGCTCGACCCGCTCAGGATCCACGGGGCGTTTGCGCAAGGCGATCTGCACCGAGCGCATGAGCTTGTCGCGGTCGAAGGGAACGCGACGCCCGGAGCGCTTGACGACGGTGAGCTCGCGCAATTGCACCCGCTCGAAAGTGGTGAATCGGCCGCCGCAATCGGGACAATAGCGGCGGCGGCGAATGGCGGTTCCGTCCTCGCTCGGACGGCTGTCCTTCACCTGCGTTTCTTCATTGTTGCAAAAAGGACAGCGCATGTAGCCTTTGCATCAGGAGTAGATCGGGAAGCGTTTGGTCAGCTGGGCGACCTTCTTTTTGACCGCCGTCTCGACCTTAGCATTGCCTTCTTCGCCGTGCTTCGCAAGCCCGTCGAGAACCTCGGTGATCAGGCCGCCGATAGCCTTGAATTCCTCGATGCCGAAGCCGCGGGTGGTGCCGGCGGGCGTCCCGAGGCGCACGCCTGAGGTCACCATCGGTTTTTCCGGGTCGAAAGGGATGCCGTTCTTGTTGCAGGTGATCCAGGCGCGGCCAAGGGCCGCTTCCGCCGCTTTGCCGGTCAGGCGCTTCTTGCGCAGATCGACCAGCATCAGATGGGTGTCGGTGCCACCCGAAACGATGTCGCAGCCGCCCTCGATCATGGCATCGCTCAGCGTCTTCGCGTTGGCGACGACCTGGGCCGCATACTTCCTGAAGGAGGGCTCCAGCGCCTCGCCAAAGGCAACTGCCTTCGCCGCGATGACATGCATCAACGGCCCGCTCTGGAGGCCGGGAAATACGGAAGAGTTGATCTTCTTCGCCATTTCCTCGTCATTGCTCAGCACCATGCCGCCGCGCGGTCCTCTGAGCGTCTTGTGCGTCGTCGTCGTCACCACATGGGCATGTTCGAGCGGATTGGGATGGACGCCGCCGGCGACGAGGCCCGCAATATGCGCCATGTCGACCATGAAGACCGCCCCCACCGCATCGGCGATCTTTCGGAATCTGGCGAAATCGATAAAGCGCGGATAGGCCGAACCGCCGGCGAGAATGAGCTTGGGCTTGTTCTGATGGGCCAGTTCCTCGACGAAATCATAGTCTATGCGCTGATCGTCCTGGCGCACGCGATAGGGAACGACATTGAACCATTTGCCCGACTGGTTCACCGGCGCGCCGTGGGTGAGATGGCCGCCGGCTCGAAGATCAAGGCCCATATAGGTGTCGCCCGGCTGCATGCAGGCGAAGAAGACGGCCTGGTTGGCCTGGGCACCCGAATGGGGCTGCACGTTGGCGAAGCCGCAATTGAACAGCTTCTTGGCGCGCTCGATGGCGAGGGTCTCGACCTCGTCGACATACTGGCAGCCGCCATAGTAGCGCCGGCCCGGATAGCCTTCGGCATATTTATTGGTATTGACCGAGCCTTGCGCTTCGAGGACGGCGCGCGAGACGATGTTCTCGGAGGCGATCAGTTCGATCTCATGCTGCTGGCGGCCGAGCTCGCGCTTGATCGAGGCAGCGACGGCCGGATCGGCCTTGGCGAGACTGGCCTTGAAGAAGCCGTTGCCGGTGACCTTCGGCCTCGCGGCCTTCCTCGCAGGTCTGCGGGCTGCCGCCTTCTTTTTCGCCGGCTTGACTTTCTTCGCAACCTTGCGGGCCATGGTCCCCTCCGTGCTTATCACCGCAGACGAGCGACATAAGCGGAATCGTCCCCGGGGTCCAGAGTTAGACCGGCATGGCGCAAAGCTTTTGCGGCAAAACCCCTAAATGCGAATTCTGTTTACACTCATCATCCCGGCGCTGCCGTCATCGGGATCGTCACAGGAGAGTAGCCTAAGCAGCCCGTTTGAGGGTCATTGCCGTCCACAGCTGATCGAGCGCCGATACGAGACGGGCGATCTCGAGTTCGCCATGAAGCGGCCCCGGCGTCAGCCTGATCCGCTCCGAGCCGCGCGGCACGGTCGGATAATTGATCGGCTGCACATAGATCTGGAACTCGGCGAGAAGCCGGTCGGTAAGGCCCTTGCACAGGAGCGGATCGCCGACGATGACCGGCACCACATGGCTCGGCGATATCGTGACCGGAAGACCCATGCGGGCAAGCTCGCGCTTGAGGAGTGCCGCATGCTTCTGCTGCAGGGTGCGTTCCTCCGCGCTCACCTTCAGATGGCTGACGCTGGCAACCGCGCCGGCCGCCAAGACGGGCGCCAGCGACGTCGTGAAGATGAAGCCCGACGCGGTAGAACGGATCGCGTCGATGAGCAGCGCTGATGCCGCGACATAGCCACCCATGATGCCAAAGGCTTTGGCGAGCGTGCCCTCGATGATATCGATGCGCGACAGCACGCCGTCGCGTTCGGCAATGCCGCCACCCCTCGGACCATACATACCGACGGCGTGGACTTCGTCGAGATAAGTGAGCGCGCCATAACGTTGCGCCAGGTCGCAAATCCTGGCGATGGGCGCCATGTCGCCGTCCATCGAATAGACCGATTCGAACGCGATGATCTTGGCCCGTATCGGATCGAGCGCTTTCAGCTTCGTCTCAAGGTCATCGAGATCGTTGTGACGCCAGATCATCTTGTCACAGCGGCCATGCTTGATGCCTTCGATCATCGAGGCGTGATTGAGTTCATCAGAGAGTATAACTGCCCCTGGCAGCAGGCGCCCCAGCGTCGACAGCGCCGCCTCATTCGCCATGTAGCCCGAATTGAACAGCAGAGCCGCTTCCTTGCCGTGCAGATCGGCAAGCTCGGCCTCGAGCAGGACGTGATAGTGATTGGTGCCGGAAATATTGCGGGTGCCACCCGAACCCGCCCCGATCTCGTCCAGCGCCTGATGCATGGCGGCAAGCACTTTCGGGTGCTGGCCCATGCCGAGATAATCGTTGGAACACCAGACCGTGACTTCACGCTCACCGTCCCGCCCACGATGCAAGGCCCGCGGGAATCGCCCCCGGATCCGGCAAATATCGGCGAATTCGCGATAACGGCCCTCGTCGCGCACCTTGCCGAGCGCGGCTTCGAAAGCTGCGGAATAATCGAATGTCTTCGTCATGTTCATGCGCAAATCCAGGAATCCAGCGCCCGCTATTACGCCCGAAAGGCCGCTTTCAAGCCATAGACGAATAGCCGCATGCGCAGATCCGCCGCATGGCGTGAAGCCTACGGCACCTGCTGGCCGAATACTGGGCCTGGCGTGGCGGTGGCTTCCTCAAGCTTCTTC
>VAZZ01000530.1 GCA_005884715.1 Alphaproteobacteria bacterium
CAGGAAACTTCTGCCGGCAGCGACCAGCCGCGGTCCGGCGGGAAACAGAAAGCCCGTCAGAGCGACCGCGATAAGGAACTTGAGGGTTCCGACGCCCGCATCACCGGCGAGACCAAGCATCGTCCCGGCCACCGGCTTCAGATGCGGGGCCACCGATTGCAGCAGCGTGCGCAAATTGGTCGAAGCCTGGTCCCACAAAGCGTACAATTGCGTGCCGATGACAGGCCAATCCTTGACGCCAGCGGGAGGCGACGGAATGGACAGCGAGCCGGCGCCGAGCTGTGCAGCAAAGCCGCGAAGCCCATCCAAAGCGCCAAGCCCAAGCCAGGTCGCCGGTCCAATGATGATGGCAAGATTGATCACCGTCAGCACGGTCGCCGCCAGCTTCGGCCGATTGCCCAGGAGCCCCGAGAGCCAGCCGAACACCGGATAGAGCGCAACCGCCAGCACTACGCTCCAGGCGAGGATCGGGACAAACGGCCGGATCACGACGAACGACCAGTAGATCAGGAGCGCCAGAAGGGCGAGCCGGATGGCGAGCTGGATCTCGTCTTCCCCGGCAAGGAGCTGTCGGATGGTTCGCAAGCGGCGCTCCCTCGTGTCTGTCGGGAACTGAGCATAGTCGTCGCCGCCGCGCGCCGGGCTTGATTCAGATCAAGCCTGGCGCGCGGATCGTCATTCTTCCTCGAGGACCGGGAGGAATATCGATGCCCGCACCAGCCGACTACTCCGCGACCGGGCGCATGCGCGACGGCCGCGATATCGAAATCCGCGCGTTGCGGCCCGACGACAAGGACGACATGCTCGCCGCGGTCGGCCGTACAAGCACGGAGTCGTTGCGACGACGTTTCTTTACGCTCAAGCGCGGCTTCTCGGAGAAGGAGGTCGCCTTCTTTGTGAATATCGACTTCGCCAATCATGTGGCCCTGATCGCGCTCGCCGAGGAGGACGGGCGCAAGTGCATCATCGGCGGCGGACGCTACGTCGTCGTCGAGCCCGGCAAGGCCGAGATCGCCTTTGTTGTGATCGACGATTATCAGGGGCAAGGCGTCGGCACGCTGCTGATGCGCCACCTCGCTGTCATCGCCCGCAAGGCGGGGCTGAGGGAGTTGATCGCCGAAGTGCTGCCGGAGAACATGGCCATGCGAAAAGTGTTCGACAAGTTCGGTTTCCGACCCGGCTCCGGACGGGGGTCGCAGTCGGTACATCTCGTGATGAAGCTGGATTGATGGAAAAGGATTCTCAACGCACCCAGACCGCAGGTAGGAAACCATGATTCAGGTAGAAGCGCATGTTCCATAACCGCTCATTACGCGCACGCTCCGGGAAGGCCCCTGCCCAACTGATAAGCTTT
>VAZZ01000531.1:0-3445 GCA_005884715.1 Alphaproteobacteria bacterium
ATGTCAGATCTCTGCCTGACAGTCTCCCAAACCGCTGACTCGAGAGTGTCGACATAGCTGCGACCGCTGTCGGAAAGGAATGCAATCCGGTACTTTGCCTGCGGCGAAGGATCAGGCTTGGCGTCCATAGAGTTCAGATGCGCCAGAGCCTTAAGTACACGCTTGCGCGTTTGTTCGCGAACGCCTGCACGGCCGTTCAGGATCCGGTCAACAGTCGCCGTTCCAACGCCTGCCTCGGCGGCGATCTCCGCAATCGTGGGATTGCGTCGCACGCGAGACGCAATGGAAGGGGCAACTTCATTGGGCATGACGCATCTAATGATTGATAACGCATCATGTCAATCACGGATTGCACTGTTTTTGGGCTATTTCTCATTTTCTGACACATTTTATCGCAATGCAGCAGAAAATGATGTCAGAAGCATGATTTGATGTTCGTTCCGATCTTGTTGGGATTGAAGCAATCGATCAAAACAACATGAAATTGGAACGCAAGATTCCATAGTACGCGAACAGGGAGGACAGCGCACGTGGTTACGGCCCGGCTCAGACAGCTTGAACTGCCGCTCTTGAGCGATGTGCGCTGCGTACTGAATGCTTGCGATAGCGAGGGCGAGGCCCTCTTTTCGCCCTCTGATATTCCCGATGGGTTTGGTTACAGCAGCAATGGCGTTGGCGGCTTTCTCCCCGCAAGTGGCTGTGTTGCTGCTCTTCATTCGTGCGATGCGCATTTGATGAAGCGTCCGCTACCAGAGAAGCCGACTGCAGTGAGCAGCGTCGCACAACATGGAATTCATGAACACCGCAAATCATGAATCCGTCACCAAGACGGCAACACGGAGGAAAATGAAATGAAGGTACTCAAGACTGCCCTCATAGCCGCTGCCACCGCAGCGGTGATCGGGCTCGCCGTAACCGGCGCTCAGGCTGAAGACAAGAAATTCCGCTTCGTGATGGTCTCGCATATCGGCTCGAATGACGCCAATATGGGATGGCTGACGGAGTCACTGAAGGCGTTCGAAGCGAAGTATCCGGATGTGAAGACCGAATACATCTCGACCAACAACTACTCGGTTCAGGAGCACGTCCGCCTTCTCGAGCAAGCGATCTCGACACATCCCGATGGTATTGCGGTTCCGATCGTCGACTCAAACGCCTTCGAAGGCCCGTTGCGCAAGGCGATCGAGCAGGGGATCCCGGTCGTTGCCTTCAATATCCCCGATAGCCGCCCCGAAGGGGAGCGTATTCCCTACCTTACCTATGTCGGCGGTGACGAGTACCTGACCGGCAAGCGCTTGGGCGAATATGCGCTGGCCGAGGTCAAAGCCGGGCATATCCCGATGCCAACCCACGTGGTTTGCGCCAGCCACGATGCCGCTCACCAGGGCCTGAAGGCGCGCTGCAAGGGTATGTCGGAGGTGATGACTGCAGCAGGCGCCAAGTTCGACGAGCTGTTTATCGGCGCGGAACCGACCGAAGCCAAGAATACGCTGCATTCCTTCCTGCAGGCCAATCCGGACACCAACTACATCTTCACGGTGGCCGGCTGGTCGTCACCCTGGGCCTGGAGCGTGGCAAACGACATGGGGCTCAAGCCTGACGTCGACAACGAAGGCGTTACGGTATTGACCGTGGATGAAGCTCCGGTGTCAATCGAAGGTGTCAGAGCTGGCCACCTTCTTGCGTCCAACTCGCAGGGTTTCTGGCTGCAAGGCTACGTTCCGATGGAATGGCTCTATTGGTATCATACCCTCGGCTATCGTCCGAACTCCGACATCCTGACGGGCCCGATCGTCATCAACAAGGAAAATGCCGACAAGTGGGCGAAACTCGTCCGCGGCGTCTTTGGTGACAAGGCCTACGACGAACAGAACACCTGGAAGTAAGGCTCCTCCCGGCCTCATGACGGCCGGTATCCCCCAGGGAACCGGCCGTCTTTTTTCTCTTTGCAGGCAGGGCGGCGCTTGACCGGTGCCCTTTGCATCGCATGAAATGGAACCAGGATGAAAAAGCTGGCCAAGAGTCAAGGATTCAGCGCCATCATCGGCGTGGTCGTGATGTTGATTGCCTTCTCGGTTGTCGACTTCCATGGCTGGTGGACGGTCAATACGATCGCGAGCGTGCTGCAATTCGCCTCGATCATAGGCTTCCTTGCCATGGGCGAAGCGCTCGTCATCATGACCGGCGAGATCGACTTGTCGGTCGGTTCGGTATATGGCCTCGCAGGGGTCGCCTTCGTGACGCTCGGCGGAACTTTAGGTGTTCCTGGAGCGGTGCTTGCGGCCCTGCTGATCGCCGGAGCGGTGGGCCTGCTGCAGGGCTTGGCGGTCGTTCGCGGCGGCATACCTTCGATGATCGTTACGCTTGGCGGGCTCTTCACGGCGCGCGGCATCATCTACGTTTGGACCGGCGGCACGGTCAGGGCCTTCCCCGAAGAAGCGCGAGCATACTGGCTCACCCGGCTGCTCGGCGGCAACTTTCTCGGCTTGGATGCGCCGTTCTTCTGGATGTTGATCGTGCTTGGCCTGTTGAGCCTTGTCATGTTGAAAATGCGATTCGGCAATCGACTTCTGGCGACGGGCGGCAACCTCGCCTCGGCCCAGTCGCGCGGCGTCAGAACCGGCCGCATTAAGGTCGCGACTTTCACGTTGTCCGCGTTGCTCGCGGGCTTTTCGGCCATCGTCACGCTCTCCAACGATCCACAAACTCACGTGACGCTGGGCGAGCTCATGGAGCTCGAAGCGGTTTCGGCCGCCGTCATCGGAGGCTGCCTCCTGAGCGGCGGGCGTGGCTCGCTCCTCGGCGCGGTGCTGGGGGCGCTCATCGTCGTCAGTTTTCGCTACGAGCTGATCGCCCTTGGCGCGCCGTCAGCCTGGTATCAAACCTTCGTCGGCATCGTGCTCATCATAGCGGTCATTGCCAATCAGAATCTGGCCCGCTGGGCCGTGCAAAAAACCTGACGCAAAGGACCGCAAATGGCACCGTCTCATCCGCTTATACAAGTCAAGAACCTGGACCTGTATTTCGGCTCTTTCCGCGCGCTCCAAAACGTTTCTGTTGATTTTGGCGCTGGCGAACTCGTCGGCCTGGTTGGTGACAATGGCGCCGGCAAGACGACACTTATCCGTGTGCTCTGCGGGATCCATACGCCGACAAGCGGCGAGGTCTATTTCGACGGCGCGCGCATTACAACCTTCCACCCCAAGCTCGCCATCGACCTTGGCATTGAGACAATCCAGCAGACGGTGGGCCTATGTGACAACCTGTCGATCGCCCGCAACTTCTATCTCGGGCGCGAACCCGTCAAACGCATCCTCGGCATACCGTTCCTCGATTTCGGTACGATGCGTGACATGTCGGCCAAGGTCATTCGCCAATTCGGCCTGCGCGACAATGTTTCGGTTGATGATGAGGTCGAGCGCCTCTCGGGTGGTGAACGGCAGTC
>VAZZ01000531.1:3591-4985 GCA_005884715.1 Alphaproteobacteria bacterium
AGGAGGCACGCACCACCGAAATGTCGGCGGAGGCATTGGAGGATGTCATTCGCCATGGTGGCCGCGTGGTCGAAAAGCGGAGCGCGTAGTGATGACGCTCCTGGCGGTCAAGCCGCTGGTGCGCCGGCATTCGGAGATCGGCATATTCCTGATCGGCGCAATACTGGTCGCCTATTTTTCGGCAACCTCCGGCGGCTACTGGGCCAATCTCTATAATGTCGGCACCATCATGCAACAGACCTCGACGTTGGGTCTGATGGTGCTCGGAATTGCATTGGTTATTACCACTGGCGAAATCGATATCTCGGTAGGCTCGACGTTTGGCGTCGGTGCCCTCGTTTACCTCTGGTTGGCGCTAAGGATCGATCCGGTGCTTGCCGCGTTATGCGCCACTGCAGTTGGCGCGGCCATTGGAACATTCAATGGGGTGCTGGTCACGCGTACCAACACGCCCTCTCTGATCATTACGCTTGGCTCGCTGATGATCTTCCGCGGAATTGCCATCGCGCTGACAAGTGGCTTCGCTTTCTCAATCCCCTACAAGCAGCGCGGCGGGTTTACCTATTGGCTGCTTGGCGGCGACACTCTGCTCGGTTTCAACACGGCTCTCATCTGGCTCGTGGTGTCACTTGTGGCGCTTTCAGTCATGCTGCGGCTCATGCCGTGGGGCAACCGGCTGCTGGCGGTCGGTGGTGCTTCCGATAGCGCGCTGTCGCGTGGCGTTCGTGTGGACCGCATCAAGCTCTCGGCGTTCATACTCTGTGGCGCGCTATCAGCTTTCGGCGGCGCGCTCGAAGCCGGCAAGCTCGGTTCGGCCGATGGGTCCATGGGGCGGCTGATGGAACTGCAGGCGATCGCCTCCTGTGTTCTTGGCGGAACGCTCCTGACGGGCGGCAGGGTCTCTCTGTTCGGCGCGCTGGCAGGTGCATTCGTCCTGTCGTCGATCCAATCGTATCTCGTCATTATGGGGGTCGCCCCACAGTGGTTCATGGTGCTGCTTGGGGTCATTGTGGTGGCGGCAGCTCTTGGTGACCGGTCGTTGCGGCAATGGGCTCTGCGAAAATAGGAAAGTTGACACGATGAACGTCCGCATTGCCGTTATCGGCGCCGGGATCATGGGGGCGGACCACGCCCGAATTTTCGCAACTGACCTTCCGGGCGCCGAGCTTCGGGTCATTTGCGATGCGGACAGGGCGCGCGCCAGGCGGCTGGCGGACGCCTTTGGCGTCACTGACGTCGTGACGGATGGCGATGCGGCAATCGCGCGGACGGACGTCGATGCGGTGGTGATCGCAAGCCCCGATTTCACGCACGCCCCCCTGTCGCTGGCCTGCATTCGCGCTGGCAAGCCTGTGCTCTGCGAAAAACCCTTGTCGCAGTCTTCGAATGAGTGC
>VAZZ01000533.1 GCA_005884715.1 Alphaproteobacteria bacterium
TGGGATCTCTGCCATTCGGCCGGCGCCTTTCCGGTCGATCTCACCGGCGGCAATACCGATTTCGCCGTCGGCTGCGGCTATAAATATCTGAATGGCGGGCCGGGAGCGCCGGCCTTTGTCTATGTGAGACCGGATCTTCAGGATAAGGTCGAGCCCTCGCTCGCCGGTTGGATGGGCCATGCCGAGCCTTTCGCCTTCGATCTCGATTATCGCCCGGCCAAGGGCATCGATCGCCTGCGCGCCGGCACGCCCGGCGTCCTTTCGATGATCGCGCTCGATTCGGCGCTTGATGTGTGGGAAGGCGTCGACATGCAGGATCTGCGCGACAAGTCTGTGCGTCTCGCCGAGCTTTTCATTTCCGAAGTGGAAAGCCGCTGCGGCGCCTTTGGCATCAAGCTGGCGAGCCCGCGCGATGCAGGCCGGCGCGGCAGCCAGGTATCGTTCCACTGCCAGGACGGTTATGCGGTGATGCAGGCGCTGATCACCCATGGAGTGATCGGCGATTTCCGGGCTCCCGATATCATCGGCTTCGGCCTGACCCCGCTCTATATCGGCTTCACCGATATCTGGGATGCGGCAGCGATGATCGAGCGCGTGCTGGCGGAAAGCTTGTGGGACATGCCGCAATTCAAGACGAAGGCGCAGGTCACATGAGCGGTGGGCCCTTCGATCCGAAGAAGGACGGGGCGCTCACCGATTTCGCGAGCCGCATGTCCTATGGCGACTATTTGCAGCTCGACAAGATATTGAATGCTCAGGCTCCACTGTCGAAGGCGCATGATGAGCTGCTGTTCATCATTCAGCATCAGACGTCTGAATTATGGATGAAGCTCGCCATTCACGAACTAAGTGCTGCCTCACGCGCGATCGCCGGCGATGACCTGCAGCCCGCCTTCAAGATGCTGGCGCGGGTGGCGCGCATCATGGAGCAGCTCAATTCCGCCTGGGATGTGCTGCGCACCATGACGCCCAGCGAATATACGCTGTTCCGCTCGAGCCTCGGCCAGTCCTCGGGGCTGCAATCCTATC
>VAZZ01000088.1 GCA_005884715.1 Alphaproteobacteria bacterium
TGCCGGAACGATCGTGGCTCTCAACAGTCGCACCGGCACTCCCGGCATCACGCGGCTGATCTACAATATGGAGCGCCTCCGCTGGCTTCCTAAGAACCTCGGTAATCGCTATGTCTTCGTGAATCAGGCGGCCTACACGCTGCAGCTCATCGATGGCGGAAGAGAAGTCTGGCGCACCAAGGTGATCGTGGGCAAGCCGAACAGCCAAACTGTCGCTTTCAGCGACAAGATGGAGAAGGTTATCTTCAACCCGTCCTGGGGCGTCCCGCCATCCATCATGAAGAACGAGATGCTGCCCAGGCTCAGACGCGATCCCGGCTATCTCGATCGCCTCGGCTATCGGGTACTGACGCCCGACGGCAAGATCATTCACTCACGCTCGGTCCACTGGTGGAAATATACGGACAAGGTGCCCTACCTTGTCGAGCAGCCGCCCAGCGACGACAACGCCATGGGCGAGATCAAATTTCTATTCCCTAATGCACACGACATTTATATGCACGACACGCCCACCCGTGCTCTGTTCAAACAGCCGGTCCGCGCTCTGAGCCATGGCTGTGTCCGGGTGGAGAATCCGCGCCTCTTCGCCGAGCTGCTGCTCGGTCTCCAGGCCTCCGAAATCGCGGCACTCATCGACGGCGGGCTCAGCCAGACGAATGACGTCACGCGTGAAACCTCTGTCCATCTGGCTTATTTCACCGCCTGGCCGGCAGAGGACGGCCGTATCCTCTATTTCGACGACATCTACGGCCGCGATGAACGCATGGAACGCGCCTTCAATACCATGGCCATCGCGTCGCGCTGAAACGAAGTGGATTTCTCCCAGACGGCAGGTCTGCCGAAAGATGCGATACCAAGTGATCGTGGATTCGTAGTCCTGTGAGCGGGATCAGCGCCTGGCTGCGCGCCATCCTGATGATGATCGCCTCGGCGTCGCTTTTCGCCGTTGTTGACGGGGTGAGCAAAATCCTCGCCGATGATCAGTCGGTCGGCCAGATCGTCTGGGCGCGCTATTCCTTCGCCATTCCCGTCCTTTTCGCGGCGAGCCCCAGACTAGCCTGGCGGGACCTGCTGCGTACCAACGAGTTGCGCAACCAGATCATCCGCGGGCTGATCCCGCTGGTGATCAGCGCTTCCATGGTCCTCGCCGTCCGCCACCTTCCTCTCGCCGAGGCGACCGTCACTCTCTATGCCGGGCCGCTGCTGGTGGTGGCTCTGTCGCAACCTTTGCTCAATGAGAAAGTGACATTGCCGGCCTGGATCGGGGTGGGCGTCGGTTTCCTCGCCGTGCTGATCGTCGCCCGGCCGGGCTTCAGCGATCTAAGCACCTATACTGTCTTTCCGATCGTTGCCGCACTGTTCTATGCACTTTGCCAGATCTTCACCCGCAGGCTCGGGGCCGTTGGCGAACTGCCGCAGACGACCTTGGCCTGGACCCTCCTGATCGGGACGCTCGTCGCGACACCGGCCGCCGCCATCTCATGGCAGCCGGTTTCCATTGGCACTTGGGCCCTCATGATTGGACTCGGCATCGTCTTTGGCCTGGCGCAGACCTTCGCCATCCGCGCCTTTGCCCAGGCGCCAGCCAATCGCCTTGCCCCCTTCAGCTATGCCCAGGTCGTTGCGGCAACTTTTTTCGGCATCATCGTATTCGGAGCCATTCCCGATCTCTGGACGTTCTTCGGTGTCGTGCTCATCATTGGCGCCGGCGCCTATGTGATGCGCAACCGCGCTTGATTGCAGCCAAGGTTCTGACCTAGCGTGCCGGCAAATCTCATTCTTTCGGCCAGTCTCAGGTCCACTCCCATGGCGAACCACCCCACCATCAGATTCGCCATCCTGATTTTCCCGGGCTTCCCTTTGATGGCCTTCAGCGCCGTCATCGAGCCCTTGCGCGCCGCCAATACCATCTCCTCGCGCCTTCTCTATGAATGGACGATTGTCGGACCGGACGAGGCCACCATTATCGCCTCGAATGGCATCGCGGTGACGCCGCATTACGCCGCCAGCAGGGCGCCTGAGGCCGATTACATCGTCGTCTGTTCGGGCGGCGACGCAGACCGGCTGACCGCCCGCAAGCCTCTGTCCTGGATCAGGAAGAACCTGCGCCTCGGCGCCAATCTGGGCAGCGTGGCCGATGGCGCTTTCTACCTCGCCCGCGCCGGTCTCCTCGACGGCTACGCCTGCACGCTGCATTGGCAAAGCCAGCCGGCTTTCCTCGAAGCCTTCCCCCATATCAAACTGGCGCGCGAGATTTTCGTGATCGATCGCACCCGCTTCACTTCCGCGGGCGGAGTCGGCGCCCTCGATATGATGATCGAACTGATCGGCAGGCATCATGACCGCGAGCTCGCGCGCCAGGTGGCGGAATGGTTCGTCCATGACCGCATCAAGGCGACTGCCGATCGCGAGCGCCTGCAATTGCGCCTGCGCACCGGCATTCGCGACGGCCTCGTGCTCGAGGCCGTTGCCGAAATGGAAAAGACGAATGACAGGACGGACGCGGTTTCCGCCATTGCTGGCCGGCTCGGCGTTTCGATGGGCCAGCTCGAAAGACTGTTAAAGGCTGAATTCGGCGTCGGGCCGGCGGAGCATTACCGCCGCGTGAAAATGGAGCGGGCCCGCGATCTCCTCGCCCATTCCAAGATGCCGGTCCGCGAAGTGGGACTTGCCTGCGGCTATGCCAGCTTTTCCTCCTTCGTGCGCGCCTATAAGGCGGTGTTCGGCACGACCCCGGGAAAAGCGCGCAAGGTGTAGCTTTTACCCTCTCCCCTTCGCTACGCTTGCAGGGCGAGGGTTAAGGCCTGCATGCACACCAATATGATACGGCCGCCTGACCGCACATTATTCTGGCAAGGCTGCACATTCATCGAAGGCAAATTCGGCCATCTTTCGAGTCCGCATCACTCATCGAAAGGTCTGCCATGAGTATCGTCGTCTTCAATCCCGACAAGGTCGATGATGTCGACTTCGCCGACCACATGCGCCATCCCCTGGCCGACGACCCAGCCAACAATATGTGGCTCTCCGATACAGAGCCGCCAGGCGTCGATGCCGTGGCGCTGCGCCATGAAAGGCTCGCCAAATTGCGCCAGTGGATGGCAAAGGCGGACTATGGCGCCGTCCTTTTGTTCGATCCCTATAATCAGCGCTATGCCACGGGCTCGCGCAACATGTTCGGTTATTTCCTGCGCAATTCGACCCGCTATTTCTTCGTGCCCGCGCAAGGCCCGATCATCCTCTTCGAATACCCGCAGAGCTATCATGTAAGTACCAGGCTCGATACGGTCGATGAGGCGCGTCCGAGCAAGCTCGTCTGGTCATCCGTTTCGGGCAAGGACGGCGAGATTGCGGGGCCTTTCGCCGCCGAGATCGCCGATCTGATGCGCCGCCATGCGCCTGGATCGAGGAAGATCGGCCTCGACCGCTGCGGCCATCTGCACGCGCTCGCCCTCGAAGGCCAGGGGCTCGACGTGCGCGACTGCCAGGGCGAGATTCTCAGCACGCGCGCCGTCAAGACGGCGCAGGAAATCAAATGCCTGCAGATCAGCATGGCGGGGGCGGAGGCCGCGGTCGCCGCGGTGCGTGATGCGATCAAGCCGGGCGTCACCGAGAACGAACTCTTCGCCGTGATGTATCACGAGGTCATCCGTCAGGGCGGCGAGTTCATCGAAACGCGCCTTCTCACCTCCGGCCAGCGCACCAATCCCTGGTTCAACGAGGCGAGCGGCAGGCGGGTGAGACCCGGCGAACTGGTGGCCCTCGATACCGATACGATCGGCTGTTATGGCTATTATTCAGATTTCTCCCGCACTTTCCGCTGCGGCCCGGGCAAGCCGACCGCCTATCAAAAGGCGCTTTACCGGATGTCCTATGACCAGGTGCAGCACAATATCGCCATTATCGCTCCCGGCATGAGCTTCCGCGAGATCGCCGAGAAGGCCTGGAAGATCCCCGAACGCTTCATCGACCAGCGTTATACCTCGGTTATGCATGGCGTCGGCATGCATGGCGAGACGCCGTTCATCGCCCATGCCATGGATTTCCAGACCTATGGGCGCGAAGGTGTGATCGAGCCCGGCATGGTGGTCAGCGTCGAGAGCTATATTGGTGAAAAAGGCAGAGGGGAAGGCGTGAAACTCGAAGAGGAAGTGCTTATAACGGATAAGGGACCGAGGCTGATTTCACGCTTTCCCTTCGAGGATGAATTGCTGGACAGAGAAGTCTGAATGAGAACGACGCTTTCGCTTGAGGGCCAGGCCATAGCCTTGCTGTTGATCGATCTGCAGGAGGAGCAGCGCCAGGATCCCCAGTATAAGGCCTTCGGCATTGATGAGGTGCTGGGCAATGCGGCACGTCTTCTGGAAGCGGCGCGGACGACGAACCGCATGGTTGTCCACTCCGTCTATCGAAGGGATTTCGCCAAAAGCCCTCCCCGGCCCTTCGAGCCGACATCGACGAACGGCAAGCCGACCTTCAGCGATGCCGAGCATCCGCTGACCGCCATTTGCCGGGAAGTTACGCCTAAGCCTGACGAGTCCGTCATCTACAAGAATGACGCCAGCGCCTTTTGCGAAGGCGAACTCGCGCCCGTGCTGAAGGCGCAAGCCATCGACTGGCTGATTGTCTCGGGTGTGTGGACCGAGGCTTGCGTCGCGGCGACGATCCGCGACGCGATGGCGCACGGCTTTCGCGTCCTCCTGGTGAAGGATGCTTGCGGCAGCGGCACGCCGGCGATGCACCAGACCGCCGTGCTCAATCTCGCCAACCGGCTCTATGGCGGTGCTGTCGCCAGCACCGACCGCGCCATTGCCCTGTTGAACGGGGAACCGGCCGATGTCTGGGTGGCCGAACGCCCGGTGCCTATTCTGTTCGATTTCACCGACGCCGCCCAACATTACGCGGAGCTCTAAGCTGCACTCATAGAGGGCAGGCAAATCGTCGCGTGATCCAGCCGCTTCTGCCGAACAAGCCGAGGGGCGTGCCTTGCGTCGATGACCGAAGGGTTCTGAACGGAGTTCTACATTCTGCGATCCGGCTCATCCTGGGCCGATCTGCGAGCACTATACGTGCCATACCGACGCGAGCAAAAGAAGGACAATTCCAACGAATGCGACGTTCCAGACGAGCGAGCGGAGCAAGGGAACGCCCGCTGCGTAGAGTAGAAGGAAAATCAGCCTGGCCAAAAAATAGAGACCCGCTCCCCATTCGCTGAGGGCGCTCTCACGGCCGAGCACGCGAACAAGGAAGACCGCAGCCACGAACACCGGGAACGTCTCAAGGAAGTTTCTAAGTGCTCTTTCCAGGCGCCCGGCTACACCCGTGAGCGGAGGAACTTCGGCGTCACGAGAGCTGGCCGTCCAGCGATAACCTCGCTGCAGACTGGCTGCATGGGAGGAGACAATAATTTGGACTAAACAGAGCACGCAGCTCGCTGCAAGCATCGCTAGCTCGAAGCTCATTCAACCCTCACACCTGCCAATTCATGGACTCTAGCAGAAGCCCGCGTGCTGTGCCTCTCTGCTGGCCAGCCTGACTGTCCGCCGCGGCCACAAGGCCAACCCTGCACATAAATTCGCGAGAGTTGAACATTTGGGGTTCGCCTGCCGGCGTTAGTCTTCCTCTTCGACAAAAGAACAACTGGAGGAGACTGTCATGGCCTCGAGCAACGCATCACCTGGACTGAGCAGCCTTCTGTCGGCGGCGCGCAGCGGACGCCTGAATCGCCGCACTTTCATGCAGCGCGTTCTGGCGCTTGGCGTCACCCTGCCCACGGCGGCAAGTCTGTGGTCGAAGGCAGGGAGGAGTGCGCCGGCGAAAGGCGGCCAGTTCCGGGCGGGCCTCGATGACGGCAACACCACCGACAGCATGGATACCGCGACCTATAGTTCGCGCTTCATGATCACCATGGCTCATACCCACCGCAACTTCCTGACCGAGATCACGCCTGAGAATGATGTGACGGGAGAGCTCGCCGAATCCTGGGAGACCTCGCCCGATGCCAAGACCTGGGTCCTGAAGCTGCGCAAAGGTGTGGAATTCCACAACGGCAAGACTTTTGATGCCATGGATGCGGCCGCATCGCTCAATCACCATCGCGGCGAGAAATCGACCTCGGGCGCCAAGTCACTTCTGGCGTCGGTCGAAAGCATCAAGGCCGATGACAAGAACACGCTGGTGGTCAAGCTCGCGAGCGGCAATGCCGATCTGCCCTTCATGCTGACCGATTATCACCTGGTGATGCTGCCGGCCGATGGCGAAGGCACGGTCAGTTTCGAGAATCTCGCCGGCACCGGCGGCTATGTGGTCAAATCCTTCAATCCGGGCGTCGCAGCGAGCCTCGAACGCTTTCCCAATTACTGGAAATCCGACCGGGCGCATTTCGATGCGGTCGAATATACCGCCATTCAGGATGTGAATGCGCGACAGACCGCCCTCATCACCAATTCGCTCGATGCCATGATCGAATGCGATTTCAAGACCGTGCAGATGCTCGAGCGAGATCCCAATCTCAAAGTCGATGAAGTGCCGACCGGCACCCATGTCTCGATGCCCATGCATCAGGATGTGGCGCCCTTCGACAATCCCGATGTCAGGCTCGCCCTCAAATATGCGGTCGATCGCGAAGCGACCGTCAAGATGGTCCTCAATGGCCATGGATCAATCGGCAACGACCAGCCGGTCAGCCCGATCATGCCCTATTATGATGCTTCCATCGAACAGCGCAGCTATGATCCGGACAAGGCGAAGTTCCACCTCAAAAAGGCCGGCCTCGAAAATCTCAAAGTGGAACTGTCGGCCGCCGATGTGGTCATCACCTCGGGCGTCGACATGGCGCTTCTGTTCAGCGAGACCGCCAGAGCCGCCGGCATCGAAGTGAATGTGGTGCGCGAGTCGAACGACAGCTACTGGTCCAATATCTGGCTCAAGAAGCCGTTCTGCCTGGCGGGCTGGGGCCAGCGTCCGACACCTGACATCATTTTCACGCTGGGCTATG
>VAZZ01000535.1 GCA_005884715.1 Alphaproteobacteria bacterium
CTTCGAGCTTCCGGCCCATCCCTTGGTCGCCCAAGGCTATCATTCGATTGGCTGCATACCGTGCACGGTCAAGGGCGGTTCGAGCGACAATCCGCGCGCCGGCCGCTGGGCCGGTCAATCGAAGGAAGAATGCGGAATTCATTGGACGGCGAACGGCCAGCCCATCCGGCTGGCCGCCAAAAGCAACTGACACGGCGCATCAACTGGGGAGATAGCCTGTGCCTGAGCTGAGCGAGTTCTGGATATTTCTGTTTGTTGGCTTCGTCGCCCAACTCATCGATGGCGCGCTCGGCATGGGCTACGGCGTCATCTCGTCGGTTGTCCTGCTCGCCAGCGGCGTGCCGCCGGCCCATACATCGGCGAGCGTTCACTCGGCCAAGCTCTTCACCACAGCCGCCTCCGGCATGTCGCATCTTCTCCATGGCAATGTCGACCGCCGGCTGTTCTGGTTCCTCGCGATTGCCGGTAGTGTCGGCGGCATTGCCGGCGCGCTGTTTCTCACCCAGGTGCCGGGCAAGCTGATCAGACCCTATGTCTTCGGCTATTTGTTGATCATGGGCTTCCTCATCCTCTGGCGCTGCCTGCGCGAAGGAAAGGAGCGCCACGTCATGCCCGGCGGTTTTGTCGCTCCTCTCGGCGGCGTTGGCGGTTTCCTCGATGCGGTCGGCGGTGGTGGCTGGGGCCCGGTGGTAACCTCGAGCCTGATTGGCGCTGGAGCCCAGCTGCGGCAAGTCGTCGGCACCGTCAATGCGGCCGAATTCGTGGTGACCTGCGCGGTCGTCGCCGCTTTCGCCACGACCTTGTTGGCTGGCCTGTGGAGCGAAGGCAAAGGTCTCCTCGATCATTTAATGCCGATTGCCGGCCTGGTGCTTGGAGGGCTTCCTTCTGCCGCCGTAGCCGGCTTTCTCGTCAAGCGGGCGCCGCGCAAGCCGATGACATTTGCTGTTGCCTTGCTGGTGATCACGCTGTCGTCTTATGAACTCATAAGCGTGAGCGAGCTGTTCGCAACAAAGAGCGCTGCCGCGCACATAACGGGCAATCCCGCTCTCGCCGGGATGACGAAATAACGATCGCCCACCGCCCCAGTCGCGCGGCAGAATTATCTTGCATCGCAACGGTCGTACCGTTGAATACTGGTTCTTTCGGGAGTGGCTGATGTTCGCAGGTCTGTTGGCACTGATTCTCGCCGCCGCCTTCACCGGAGCCGCTTTCTACGTCAGTTTCGCCGAACATCCGGCACGCATGCGACTGGATGACCAAAATGCGCTCAAGCAGTGGAAGCCCAGCTACGATGCCGGATATCAGATGCAAGCCACCCTGGCTGCGGTTTCGGCGGTGCTCGGCTTCATCACGGCCTGGATCAGTGGAGACTGGCGCTGGGTCGTTGGTGCGGTCCTCATCCTCGCGAACTGGCCTTACACGCTTATCGCGATCATGCCGACGAATAGCAAGCTGAAAGGCATCCCTGACAGAGACGCAGGCCCCGCCTCACGGGCTCTGCTTGTATCATGGGCGCGGCTGCATGCTGTGCGCACCGTGCTCGGCTTTGCCGCGACGTTGGCTTATTTCTGGGCTCTCAACTAGAGGGTCTGTTGCAACAGGCTCACTCTATCCTGGGGAATGCTTCGAGGCTCGCTTCGCTAGCACCTACTAGCCCGCCGCTCTTGACATTGTGTGCGCAAGCGTGGGAGTTGGGAAACAGCAGGACTGCTCATGCGCCCCGCAATCGTCGCCAGGGGGGCTTTTCTTTTGGCATCGCGGGATACCTGCAGGTCGAATTTTCGCGTCGTTCCCGTTGCTAATTTTTTCACGCCCACTGGCCAATTCCTGACCGTTCCCCGACCCCCGGCTCAACAGCTTTTGTAGGAAAATGCTCCTTTCCTAGATTTCAGCCGATTATAAATCGGTAAAATAATCGGCATCCGGATTTCAATCCTACGATGCGCGCTTCCCGGCGAGATGGAAAAAGATTCGCGCCAATCAATTGGCGCAAATCCTTATCGCCAAAGTCTTCAACTAGGCGGGATTTGCCCTGATCAGGCGGCGAGCGCCTGCTTGAGATCGCCGATCAGGTCTTCGGCGTCTTCGAGCCCGACCGAGAGTCTGAGCATGCCATCGGTGATGCCCATCTGTGCGCGCGCTTCCGCACCGATATTGCGGTGCGTCGTCGTCGCCGGATGGGTGATCAGCGACTTCGCATCGCCAAGATTGTTGGAGATATCGATGAGCTCGAGATGGCGCAGCACATCGAAGGCTTTGGCCTTGCCGCCTTCGACCTCGAAGGTCACCATCGTGCCGCCTGCTTCCATCTGCCTTCTGCACAGGGCCGCTTGCGGGTGACTGTCGAGATAGGGATAGATGACGCGGGTGACACCCTTGAGACCCAAAAGCGCCTCGGCGACGCCCTTCGCCGCTTGTGACTGATGCAGCACCCTGAGTTTCAGGGTCTCGAGACCCTTGAGCAGGATCCAGGCATTGAACGGCGAGATCGACGGTCCGGTATGCCTGAGGAACGGCTTCAACAGCTCTTCCTTGAATTTGCGGGTCGAGAGGATGGCGCCGCCCAGCACCCTCCCCTGCCCGTCAATATGCTTGGTGCCCGAATAGACGACAACATCGGCGCCATAGCTCAGGGGTTTCTGCAGGATCGGTGTGGCGAACACGTTATCGACCACGATCGAAGCACCCGCCTTCCTGCCGATCTCGCAGACGGCCGCCAGATCGATCACATCGAGCGTCGGGTTCGACGGCGTTTCGAGGAACACGCATTTCGTGTCTTTGGTGATCGCTGTCTTCCAGGCATCGATATCCGAACCGTCAACCAGCGTGGAGCGGATGCCAAAGCGCGGCAAGATATTGGTGATGATCTGATAGCAGGAGCCGAACAGCGCCTTGGACGAGACCAGGTGATCGCCGGCCTTGAGCTGGCAGGCGAGCGCGCCAAAGACTGACGCCATGCCGGAAGCGAGCGCATAGCAGGCTTCCGCACCCTCGAGCAGGCGCAGCCGCTCCTCGAACATCGAAACGGTTGGATTGCCGTAGCGGCCATAGACATAGCCGTCATCTTCGCCGGCAAAGCGCTTTTCCGCTGTCTCCGGCTCGTCATAGACGAAGCCAGAATTGAGGAAGAGCGCCTCGGAGGTCTCGCCATGGGGCGAGCGGTCAAGCCCGCCACGCACCAGCTTGGTATTTTCGCCCCAGCGGGCGGGGGAGGAGGATTTCACATCTTTTTTCATCAGCTTTGGATCCAGGGAAGCCCGGCCGCCTTCCAGCCGCCTGCCGTGCCACGATGGCCTTGCCCATCGCGGTCGCCTTCAAAACCTTGCGCGACATTCCAGCAATTGGTGAAGCCGGCCTTGGTGAGGGCGGCCGCCGCATTGGCCGAACGTGCGCCGGAGCGGCAGATGCACAGGATTTCAGTGTCGCGGGCCATGCCGCTATCCTCGATCTGCTTAACGAAATCGGCATTGACCTGCATCTGCGGATAGGCCTGCCAGGAGAGCCGGATCAGCCGGTCGACCGCCGGCACACCGACAAAGGCCCATTCGGGCTCGGTCCTGACATCGATCAGCACCGCATCGGGGTTGTTCGTCAGCCTTTTATGGGCTTCGGCGGGTAAAATATCGCCCTTGTACATGCTCAACCAATCTGTCCTGAATTCCGAACACTTCATAATGGAAAGCCCGTTACCGGGAAAGCGGAAAAAAGAACCCTGACAATGGCTATTCCGTGGTGAGA
>VAZZ01000534.1 GCA_005884715.1 Alphaproteobacteria bacterium
GAGGATGTCGATGCCATCAAAAAAGCTCAGGCGCTTGATGAGATGTTCGTACACGGATCACATCACCCGGCATGCGGCTGTTCAAGCCAGGGTTCAGCTTCGCGATGACGCTCGCTCCACACCTCCTGCTGGCCGGGCGGCCGGTAAAGGCCGCGCTGATAGGCAAGCGACATCTGGCGCGACGCCTTGAGCCAGACATCGGCGGTGAAACGATCACCGATCTCGAAGGTATCGAAGCCCACCTGAAGCATGAACTGCACCTGATCGGGCAGCACATTCCCGGCCGCGCGCAGCTCACGCGAATAGCCGACCTCGCGGATCTGGCGCGCCAGCGAATAGGCCCGTCCGTCGGTGAAGGACGGGAAAGGAAGGATGATCAGCGCAAGCCGCGGCAGGAACAGGGTCAGGGCCTCGATCCGGTCGATATTGGTGAACACGACGCCGAGGCGGCCGTCATGATCGGTGAGGCTTTCCCATTCCTTGAGTAGGCGCGCATAGGGAATGACGACGTCGCCACTTTCAGGCAAAGGATCGTCCGTACCCAGAGTAATCCAGTCGTCGGAAACTATGGAACCGTTCTTAAGCAGCGGCATATAGCGCCTCCTTGAATGGTTGCGGGCCTAGTCTGCGATAGGCCGAAAGGAATTCCTCGCCCGGCTGGCGACGAGCAAGGTAGGTGTTGACGATCTTCTCGATGGCGTCGGGAACGTCCTCGCCGGCGAAACCGGGCCCGAGGATGGTGCCGAACGACGCATTTTCGGAGGACGAGCCGCCAAGGGTGATCTGGTAATATTCCTCACCCTTCTTATCGAGGCCCAATATGCCGATATGGCCGACATGGTGATGGCCGCAGGCATTGATGCAGCCCGAGATGTTGATCCTGAGCGGACCGATCTCATGCTGGCGGTTGAGATCGGCGAATCTGCGCGAAATCGACTGGGCGATCGGGATGGAGCGCGCCGTCGCCAGCGAGCAATAATCGAGGCCGGGGCAGGCGATGATGTCGCCGGCAAGCCCGATATTGGAAGCGGCAAGTCCGGCCGCATTGAGGATCTTCCAGACGGCGAAGAGATCGTCGCGCCGCACATGCGGGAGCACGAGATTCTGATGATGACTGACGCGGATCTCATCGAACGCATGGCGCAGCGCCAGATCGGCGACGGTGCGCATCTGATCGGCCGTCGCATCGCCGGGAATGCCGCCTTCGGGCTTCAGCGATACGCTGACGATCGCATAGCCATCGACGCGGTGGGCGGCGACATTGGTGCGGACCCAATTGGCGAAATCCTTGTTCTTGGCACGCGCTTCCTCGAACGTGGCCGACCAGCGCGGCAGTTTCTCGAATTGAGGCGGTGCGAAGTATGTGGTGATGCGCTGCAATTCGCGCTCCTCCACTTTGGTGTCGGCGCCTTGTATTTGTTGTCGCGCCGGCCATAGAGATTGTAGACGCGCATGATCGCCTCGAGATAGGCGATGAGTTCCTGCTCGGGTAGGAAATCGCGGACGGTGACACCGATTACCGGGGTGCGGCCGAGACCGCCGCCGACCAGCACTTCCCAGCCGCGCTTCCCCTTATCATTGAGATGAAGCCTTAGGCCAATGTCATGTACTTTCACCGCGGCCCGGTCATTGGGCGAACCGGTGACGGCAATCTTGAATTTGCGCGGCAAATAGGCGAAATCCGGATGCAAGCTCGACCACTGCCGCACAAGTTCCCCGACGGGGCGGGGATCCGCCAGCTCATCGGCCGCCGCCCCCGCCCACTGATCGGTCGTCACATTGCGGATGCAGTTGCCCGATGTCTGGATGGCATGCATCTCGACACCGGCAAGGGTGTCGAGGATGTCGGCCGTGTCCTCGAGTTTGATCCAGTTGAACTGGATGTTCTGCCTTGTGGTGAAGTGGCCGTAGCCGCGATCCCATTTCTCGGCGATCAAAGCGAGGGTGTTGAGCTGGCGCGATGACAGCGTGCCATAGGGGACGGCGATGCGCAGCATATAGGCATGGAGCTGCAGATAGAGCCCGTTCATCAGGCGCAAGGGGCGGAACTCGTCTTCGGTCAACTCGCCGGCGAGACGGCGGTTCGCCTGGTCGCGGAATTGCGCCACGCGCTGCGTGACGAATTGACGGTCGAACTCATCATAGCGGTACATGATCAAACTCCCTGCAGGGCGTCGAAATGGCCGCCCTTGCCTTCGGCCTGCTTGCCGAGATCGGTTCGCACCGTGGGTCCAAGCGACCGGATGCGCTCCTTGATATGCGAAGCAAAGACATGGCCGTCGCGGCGCTCGGCTTCGAACAGATAGACGCCGGTCACCAGGTTGACATGCTCGTCCTCCTTGCCCCGCGCTTCGAGCGCCGCCTGCGCCTGCGGTTCGGTTGCAAGCACCGCACCATCGATATTCTCGCTCCACTGGCCGGAATGGGTGAGGAAAACGACTTCGCCATCGCGGAGCCTATTGGCGGTAAGGATCTTGCCCTTTTCAGTTGTGGTGGTCATGACGCTGCTCGCAAAATTTGGGCCGCGGTATCGTCGCGGACGGGGAAGGTGAGGATGTCGGCTGAGGTCATTGCAGGTTTGAGGCCGACATAGATGATGGCGGGACCGTCGACCCCGTTAAGGGCGAGGGTTTCCCAAAGCGAGCCGATGCTACACATCATCACGCGTTCATTGGCGAGCGTGCCGTTTTCGACGATCGTCACCGGCGTCTTGTGATCGATGCCGGCATCGAGGAGCTGAGCTGAAATATCACCGGCGGCGTTGACGCCCATATAGATGGCAAAGGCCTGTCCGGGCTTGGCAAGCGCTGCCCAATCATGCTGGGCGAGGCCATCCTCGGAGGCGCCGGTGAGAAGAGTGAAGGCGCGGTTCTGGCCGCGCTGGGTCAGCGGCAGGCCGATCGAGGAGGCGCAGCCGAGAGCCGCCGTGATGCCCGGCACGACATCGACCGGAATGCCTTCGGCGATGAGAGCCGCCTGTTCTTCGCCGCCACGGCCGAAGACATAGGGGTCACCGCCCTTCAGCCTGACCACATGGCGCCCAGCTCTGGCCTCGCGAATCAGGATCGCATTGATATCGGATTGCCTCGGCGAAGGTTCGAACGGCTTCTTGCCGACCGCAATGCGAATGGCATCGCGCCGCGCGAGGTCGAGAATGCCCGGCCCGATGAGGCGATCATGCACGATGACGTCGGCTTCTTGCAGCTTGCGCTGCGCCTTGAGCGTCAAAAGCTCGGGGTCGCCCGGACCTGCACCCACGAGCGAGACGCGTCCCAGGGACGGGGAGGTAACATCGATGAGAGCAGCCTCAAGCTCGCGGGTATAGGAGCCGGCATCACCGGCCATGAAGGAGTCGCGAATCGATCCGAAGAAATAGCGCTGCCAGAAGGAACGGCGGCGGTTGCCATGCGGAACGCGCTCGGCGACGCTCTGGCGCAGATGGCTCGCTGCGATGGCAAGGGATCCCAGCGCCTGCGGCAGGAGAGCTTCGATCTTGCTGCGCAAGCCCATGCCCAGCACCGGAGAAGTGCCTTCGGTGCCGATTGCTACCACGACGGGATCGCGATCGACGATCGAGGGTGTGATGAAGGTGGAGAGTGCCGCATCATCGATCGCATTGACAGGAATGCCCCGGTCGCGGGCGGCTTGCGAGACTTCGCGGTGCAGATCATTGTTGGCCGAGTAGACGAGGACGGCCTCATCGAGCAGTGACGGAACGAAGCTCCGCGATACCCAGGCGAGGCGATCCTCTTTCACATGGGCGAGGAGTTCATCATGCAGCGTCGGTGCGATGACGGTGATCTTCGCCTTCGTCTTCAGGAGAAGGCGGATTTTGCGCAAAGCTTCCTCGCCGCCGCCGACGACAACGGCCTTTCGGTTGTCGAGATCGAGAAAGAGAGGAAAGTAACGCATGGGTTCACTCCTCAGTCTTGCAGAACAAGCTTGACTGAAAGCCCGTCGAGTTCGGGCGTGTAGATGATCTGGCAGGACAGTCTGGAGGTCGGGCTCAATATCGGCACCTCGTCCAGCATGGCCTCTTCCTCATCGCGTGCCGGATGAAGTTTTGGCACCCAGCTGGCGCAGACTTCGACATGGCACGTGGCGCAGGCGCAGGCGCCGCCACAGAGGCCGCCGGCCTCGAAACCATGCTCACGGATGATTTCCATGATCCGCCAGCCTTCCACGGCCGCGAGTTCGTGGTTCTTTCCGTCCAGATCCGTTACGCGAATGACGCCCATTGGCTTAACCGTTCGTCTGTCAGCACAGTCGGACTTCGGGCGCTGGTGCTTTCGGCCTAGAGATTCCTATTGATTCGCAAGGGAATCTGGCGGTAAAAGAGCAAATACGCTGTTCGATAGTCCGAACGTTCGTTATTACGAACAGCTGTTCTATAGAAGGAACGACGGAATGTCAACGCGCCGAGGGCGCAAATCAGGCAACGGACAAGCGGTCGATCCAACCCCAGCCCTCGGCAAGACAATCCAGAGATTGCGCAAGGCCTACAACATGTCGCTGGGGGAGCTTTCGGAGCATTCCGGCGTCGCCAAATCGATCATTTCCCAGATCGAGCGAAATGAAACCAATCCCACTATCGGCACCGTCTATCGGCTGTCACGCGCCCTCGATACGACGATCGATGAGGTGCTGAAGCATGACACCGAGCCCAATTTCGTCGAATTCCAGGCCAAGTCCGGCGTGCCTATCCTCGAGAGCCAGGATGGGCTGTGCCGGCTGGCGATCGCCGGCCCTCTCGATCTGGTTGAGCAATTGCAATGGTATGATTTCCAGGCGCGGCCAGGCGGGACGCTTGAATCCGATCCGCACCCACCAGGTACGGTCGAACATCTCTATCTGCTCAAGGGCGATCTCGAAGTCACCTGTGACGGGGAAACGCGCCTCATCAGGACTGGCGAATCCATCCGCTTCCGCGGCGACCGTCCGCACAAGCTGCTCAATCCCGGAACGGATTATGCTCATGCCACGATGGTCCTGGTGCTGCGGCAGATGCCGTCAGAAAGCCAGCGCAACTAGCTCAAAACAGTTTCCGCATAAGCCTTGAGAAGGCCGGTCCAGCCTCCATCGCTGTCAGCGCAGCCCGTGTCTCGGCGGCCTTCACGTCAAAGTTAAATTCCCGCGGCGTGCGACTTTTGATAGGCTAGAGAAGAGAGGGCGTTATCAGGAGGATTCCATGATCGACTGGTTGATTCGCGGTCCCGAAATCGCGACCTGTAACTGCGCCTATGGCTGTCCCTGTCAGTTCAATGCCTTGCCGACGCAGGGCAATTGCAAGGCCAGCGTCGCCATGCGGATCGACAAAGGGCATTTCGGCGAGGTGAAGCTCGATGGATTGCACTGGGCCGAAATCTTCGCCTGGCCGGGGCCTATCCATGAAGGCCACGGCGAGGCGCAACCGATCATCGATCAGCGTGCAAGCCCCGAACAGCGCAATGCCTTGCTCACCATCATGTCGGGGCAGGAGAGCATGCCCGGTGCCACTTATTTCCAGGTGTTCAGCAGCATGATCGAGAAATTCCATGAGCCGCTGTTCAAGCCGATCACCTTCACGGCCGATGTCGAGAATGCCACCGGGCATTTCAAGGTCGACGGCGTCGTCGACTCGAAGGCCGAACCGATTCGCAATCCGGTGACCGGCGAACCCCATCACGCCAAGCTTTCATTGCGCAAGGGGTTCGAGTTCCTGGCCGCCGAATTCGGCAGCAGCACCACCAAGACACAGGGCAAAATCGCCCTCGACTGGTCGGGGCGGCATGCGCATCTCACCATGATCAATATTACCGGCCAGGGCATCGTGCATTAGAGCAAATCCCGCCAAAGGCCCGCCCCGGACCCGATCCGGGGTTGAAGACTTTGGCGATAAGGATTTGCTCCAACATATTGATTTGGCGCGAATTCTTTTCGGCGAGGTGATTTCACCTCGCCGGGAAGCGCGCTAGGCTGGCGCAATGGGCGGATTCTTCACCGCGCTGTTTCGGCATGAACGGCTGGTTACGATCGCGAGCCTCGCGATCGTCGTGTCCCTTTGTATCGTCATCATGCAATGGTCGGGCGCGCGGGCGATGATGGTCGACCCCGGCGCTGACCGAATTATTTATTCCGGCCTCGTCTTCACCATGTGGTGGACGATGATGATGGCGATGATGCTGCCCACGGCGGTGCCGGCGCTCCTTACTGATACGGCAATCGCGCGCAAATGGTCCCCGGCCGATGATTCGGCACGGCTGCAGATTGCCTTCGCTCTCGGCTATGTTGTCATCTGGTCGGCCTTTGCGCTGGCGGCGACGGCGGTCAATATAGTTGCCGGACAACTCATCCAGATGACGCCGATGATGGCGATCACCAGCAAGATCATTGGAATCGTGATTCTCGTCGGCGCCGGTCTCTATCAGCTGACGGCGGCCAAACAGGCCTGTCTCGTGAAATGCCAGTCGCCAATCGCTTTCGCGCCGGGGCAATGGCGCGCCGGCAGCCAGGCCGCCTTCAAACGCGGCGTTGCGCACGGGATTTATTGCATGGGCTGCTGTGGCCCGCTGATGTTGCTGCTCTTCTATGGCGGCGTCATGCAAGCCAACTGGATTGGCGGCCTTGCCCTTTATGTGCTGGTGGAAAAACTGATCCCAGCGCGGTGGCATCTGCATCAGCTCACCGGCGGACTCCTGATCATCTGGGCTGCGCTGCTGGCCTTGTCGCTAATCTACTGAAATTTTAGGAGCTGAACTCTATTTTTGGGGATTCCGGGGATTACCGGGTCTAGCCGGAGAAACCGGTCAGAAGCCGATTGCATTCGGCGGAAAATTTCTCGTTCGGCAGGCGGCCCTCTGCATCGCGCGACAGATCGCTTTTCAAGCGATTGAGGAAGAACATCTCGAGCGAGCGATGATGTTTGGTCTGGATAGGACCGCGCGGCTCCAATTCAAACAGAGCTCCGACACGCCCGGCCACTGTTTCTGAAACATTGATCCGTCCCGGGGCGCCGTTTGCCTCCATGATCGCGGCCGTATTCACGGCGTCGCCCCAGATGTCGAAGGTGAATTTTCGCTTACCAACCACTCCGGCGATGATCGGACCAGTGTGAATGCCGATACGCAACTCCAGTGCCGGCAATCGTATCTTCTCGCGCAAAGCATTCATGCGGTCCATGGCGGCCTGAATTTCAAGCGCAGCAAGACAGGTGTCGATAGGGTGCCGACGGTTTGCAGTTAGTGCACCTGCTACGGCCATGTAAGCATCACCAATCGTCTTGAGTTTTTCCAACCCATGCCGAACTGCGATCTCGTCAAATGCAGTGAAGTACTGGTCAAGCAATCCAACAAGTGTGACCGGTTCCGTACGTTCGGCCAGCAGGGTGAAGCCCTTGAAATCCGCAAACAGGATCGTGGCGGAGGGCGCATATTTGGGCTGCACCTTGCCGTTCCTCTTCAGCTCATCGGCAATCGACGCCGGCAGGATATTGAGGAGCAGTTCGTCTGTGCGCGCCTTCTCTGCCACGATGTCGGCCCGCGTGTGATCGAGCTGAGTGATGGCTTGATCCAGTTCGAGCAGTTTCCGACGCAATTCCAGCAGCGTCATGACCTGGCGCGACAGACGGCGCAGCGACTCGGTCTGTTCGAAGGTAAGATGGTGCGGATCGAAATCCATGACACACAATGTTCCGAGCGCATAACCCTCATTTGTGACAAGCGGCATGCCGCAATAGAATTTGAAATGCGGATCGTCCGTGACAAAGGGGAGCTGACTGAAACGTGAATCCTGCCGGAGATCTGGTGCATTGACGAGTTCCGTTCCGCAGACGGTGGTCGCGCAGAACGCGATTTCGCGCGGGCACTGGCGAAAGTCCGGCGGCAGGCCATATTTCGCCTTTAGCCATAGCCGATCATCGTCCATGAAGCTGACATAGGCGATGGGGCATCCGCAAATCTGAGCCGCCAATTCACCGATTTCGTCATAGGCGATATCCGGCGCAGTATCGAGAATATCGAGGGAGCGAACGGCAGCCAGCCTTTCCGCCTCATTGGCGGGTACCGGGAATGACATTACGGTCTCTCCGTGCGCGGTTTTACAGTCAACGAACCTCTTGCCATCGTCACGGTCATGGGTCGCCCCTCAGGTGGATGGCGTGCCAATGGCCGGGTGTCAACCCGAAGGCGCGCTTGAACTGGCGCGTCATGTGGCTTTGATCGGCAAAGCCGCTCATGGTGGCTGCCTCGACGAGGGAATGACCGGCAACGATCGCCGATTTGGCACGGTCGAGGCGGCGCATGGTCAGGTAGCGATAGGGGCTGGTCCCGAGCCGGATGCGGAAATGGCGGGCAAGCGCGTAGCGGTCGAGGCCGGTCACGGCTTCCAGTTCCTCGGATGCAACGGTGCGCATGAAGTTTTCGTCAAGGAACCCGCGCGCCAGATCAATCGTCCGTGCCGAGGTCGCGGAGGATGTCCGGGCGGGCAGCGACGTGTCAAGGGCGAGGAGCGTGTCGGCGATCGCGGCGATGATCTTGTCGCATTCGAGCGGCTCGAGCGCGCGGTCGAGATCGGCAAGGGCCCGGCGAAGGGTGTGCAGCAGATGGGGATCCGAAGAGACGGCGCAACCTAAGAAAGGCAGGACATTCGTTTTCCCGCGCAGCGCATTGGCGATGAGGCGTGGTTCGATATAGGCCATGCGGTAGCGAAAACCCTGTTCGGCGCCGGCCCGGCCGTCATGAGTCTCGTCGGGATGCAGGATCATGACGTCGCCCTGCCGGCTGTCGGCACGTGCACCGCGATAGGTGAAGGATTGAATGCCGCTCATCGTATAGCCGAGCGCATAGGTGTCATGGCGATGCGGGTCGTATGCGTGGCCTTGGAAGAAGGCCTCCAGGCGCTCGATACCGTCTTGGGCCGGCGCATGACGGATCCAGTCGCCTCGCGCTGGAACACACGATCGTTCAAGACGGGTTGTCGTGCCGCGCGGTACGCTCGTCGTCATGACATTCGATTCCAAGATCGCCATCGTCGTGCGAGAGGAACTCGCCGTCTGGCAGAAACTGAATGTAACCGCCTTCCTCGCCGGCGGGCTTGCCGCATGCTACAAGGAGATCATAGGCGAACGCTATAGGGACGCTTCGGGGCTGACCTATGGCCCTCTGGTCCGCCAGCCGATCCTGATCTTTTCAGCTTCAGGAGAAGAGCTCCGGCGTACTCTTGGCCGGGCGCTCGAGCGAGGCGTCACTCCCTCGATCTACACGGTAGATCTATTCACGACCTATAATGATGTCGACAATCGCGCCGCGGTTGCTGTTGTTCCGACCGAAAACCTTGATCTTGCCGGGCTCGCTCTTCATGCCGAGCGCAAAGTGACCGACAAGATCGTGAAGGGCCTGAAGCTGCATTCCTGATCCGCCCGTCACAAGATGATGGTCATGACATTCAGCGCAGCCGCCAGGATGCCGGCAATCGCAAGAGCCGCTAAAACGGTTTCTACAGGACGCATGGCAACCTCCTATCATTGGCGCAGCATAGACTGGCGCTGCTGACGCGCCGGTGAATGGCGGGTTGCCTGTCGTTCAGCATTTTATGCCAGTAGCAAGAAGGACTTACGCTTGCTGGCCGGAAACCGGTACCCACTTTTCCTGATCGCGTGCTAGCGACCCACAACCCTCACCCTGAGGCGGCCGCGAAGCGGCCCTCGAAGGGTCTCGTGCAACAGACTCGCTCTATCCTGAGGGATGCTTCGAGGCTCGCTTCGCTCGCACCTCAGCATGAGGGTGCTGAGAGAGGGGATTCTTTCTAAACTCATCACACTCTACCTAGCTAATGCGCGTAGGAGGGATCCTTGCGATTGAGCACCTTCTTCATTTCCTCGAAATGCGCCAAGGCCGAGTCGGTATAGAGGTCCCAGTCGCGCGCCGTCTGCTCGGCAACCTTGTCGCTCATCACATTGAGCTTTTGTCCCGATGCATAGGCCAGCATCAGCGTCTGGCAGGCGCGCTCAAGGTAATAGAGTTCGTCGAACGCCTCGGCGACGGATGCGGCGGCGATGAGAACGCCGTGATTGCCCATCATCATGGTCTTGTGATTGCCGAGGAGGGCGGCGAGGCGGTTGCCTTCGGCATCCGAATTGGCCATGCCTTCATAGCCCAGATCATAGGCGACCCGCTTGTAGAAACGCGCGGCGTTCTGGTCGAGGGTGGGCATGGAGGACGCAGCGCGCCGAGGGAACAAGGGCGTGTATGCGGCCATGGATGCACCAGGCGGTTTCATCGGGTGCATTCGGCCGCTTCATGGCGTCCTTGTCATCGGCATCGAGCAGCAGCAGATCCGATGCCTTGATGGCGGAGAAATGCCGCCATTTCGGATTCATCAGGAATTGCTTGCCGTCCGTGGACATGGCCAGGCTGAAATGATTGGCGACCCCTTCATGCCAGTTGAAATGCTCAGCCAGCCGGAATACCGCGGCAAGATCGATGCGAAGCTGTCCTTCTTCGGAGGTCTTGGTCTTGAGTTTGGCCACGGATGTCATTTCGATCTCCAGATGTATCAGTTGCGCCTATGCTGTCTTTCGCGATGGAAAATGTAAAGGCCGCTAGCAATGATGAGGGCAGCGCCCAGCCATGTCCAGGCATCGGGCCATTCAGAGAAGAGCAGCCAGCCGAACAGGGCGGCCCATATCAGCGAGACATAGGAAAAGGGCGCCACGACGGAGGCCGGTGCGCGCCGGAAAGCCTGGATGAGAAAGAGGTGGCCCATGCC
This sequence comes from Alphaproteobacteria bacterium, assembly GCA_005884715.1. Taxonomy (GTDB): domain Bacteria; phylum Pseudomonadota; class Alphaproteobacteria; order Rhizobiales; family Aestuariivirgaceae; genus Taklimakanibacter. Next base: position 10,744 of record VAZZ01000534.1, read on the forward strand.
GCCCAGGAGACCCGCCGATGCCATAAGCAACCAGTCCTTGACGGTTGGCCATTGCCAATGCCAGGGCAGGAACACGGTCGTGACCACAGCACCAATCACGGCTGTGTAGAACAGCGAGGTCAGGGGCTCGTCATAGAGGCGCACCTTGCGGGTTAAGATCTGATAATTGGCGTTGAGGAGGGCCGCAATTAGGAGCAGCACGGCGCCGCTCAGAAACATGCCCATGTGGTTTTCCCACGGCCGTACGACGATCACGGCGCCGAGAAAACCGATCAGAACGCCGATCCAGCGGCGAGGTCCGACATGTTCCTTGAGCAATGGCATGGAGAGAACCGTGACCAGGATGGGCGACAGGAACATGATGGTCGTCGCGGTCGCGAGCGGCACCAGGCGCACGCCGGCATTAAAGATGCCGGTGGTCAAGGCGAGCAGCAGGGAACGGGACAACTGCAAGGCCGGCGCCTTGCTCTTGACGATCGTCGGCAGGCTGGAGCCGGCGGCAAGGGCAGCGACGATGGTAGCAAAGAAGAACCGCGCCCAGGTAACCTGAACCAGAGAATAGGTCTGGAGAAGGTCCTTCATCAGGGTATCGAGCGAGATGAAGCAGAACACCGTGGCGAGCATCCAAAGAATGCCCGCGACGTGATCGTCTTGCTGCCTGACTGTCTCTCCCGCAACGCTCATCGAGCGACCTATAGGCAACGGGCGGGGCGAAGCCAATTGCCAATCCGGGTCATCATGGATGCGCGCCGCGCATGCCGGTATCAAATGGCGAAGTCGACTTTGGCCTTTTCGGAGGCGGTCTTGAGCTCCTTGTAGAGGCCATCGGGAAGGGGAATGCCTTTGGCATCGCGATCGACGCGCCTGGCCCATTCGGGCCCGCCTGCCGGCATTGTCCCGGGCTGAGCCTTGAAGCCATCGAGATAGGTGGCATGGCGTTCGGCGAAAATCTCGCCAGGGATGAAGGTCGTCGGATCGATCGCCATGACGAAATGGCCGACTTTCGTGTCGCCCAAGAGGATGCCGCTCTGCTCGATCGACAGGCGCATGCCGGTGAGCATGCCGGCGAGGACCTCGGCAAGCCCGGCAAGGGCGGCACCTTTGTAGCCGAAGCTTGAGCCACCGACCGGGCCAAGACAAACTGCGCTGTGCGGATCGGTGGTGTAATTGCCATTGCCGTCGAGTGCCGCATCGGGGGGAAGCGCCAGGCCCTCGGTGCGATAGCGCATGACCCTGTTCCATGGAATCGAGCTCGTCGCCATGTCGAGGAAATAAGGATCGCGTCCAGTGAGCGGCGCTGCCAATGAAATCGGGCTCGTGCCGTGAATGGGCGTCTTGCCACCAAAGGGGACGACGAAAGCGCCCGAATTGCAGGTCACGAAGCCGATGAAGCCGGCATTGGCGGCGGCGAGCGCATAGGCGCCAGCAGCGCCGAAATGGGTCGAATTGATCACCGCGCCCATGCCGATGCCGGTGTCGCGCGCAATGGCGCAGGCCTCGTCCATGGCGCGATAGGTTGGCAGGTGGCCCAACCCGTCATCGGCATCGACGAGCACCGCGCTGCGGCGGGGATGAGTAACCTTGATGTCGGGCTTCGGGTTGCAGATGCCGTCGCGCAGGCAATCGGCATAGAAGGGAAGGAGCCTTATGCCATGGCTGTCGACGCCGAGCAGCGAGGCATGGAGCATGGCGCCAGTAGTCGCTTCGGCGCAATCCTGGTCGGCGCCGGCGGAAGCAAGGATGGAAAAGGAAAAGGCCGCAAGCTTCTCGGCGGAAACGCGCCGCTCGGTCTTGGTCATCGGCAGCGGTCTCAGCTGTTGCGCAGGCGGGCGAGAAGTTCAGGCGTCGGCCAGGAATCGGCAGGCAGTCCCAATTTGACCTGCACACTCTTGACTGCGGCGCGCGACGCCGAGCCAAGCTTGCCGTCTATCTTGCCGACATCGTAGCCCATGCGTGTCAGGATTTTCTGCAATTCCATGATCTGGTTGTAGTCGAGGGCATTGACGGGCCCATTACCCTTACCGACCGGCGGCGCGCCGGCGAGACGGGTGGCGAAATAGGCCGCCGTCGAGGAATAGATGAGCGATTCATTCCACTTCAGATAGACCTCGGTGAAATTCGGATAGGCCAGAAAGGCCGGTCCATGGCGCCCCATGGGCAAGAGCAGCGAGGCTTGCACATTGTCGCCCTTCAGCGCCTTACCGGAGACGTACTTCACGCCCCATTTCGCCCATTGCGAGCGCGGATGCTGGATGGCGATATCGGCTTCCTCCCAGGGCATGTCTTCGGGAACGCTCACTTCCTGCAGCCAGGGCTGGTTGGGCTGCCAACCGTGATGGACCATGAGACTGCCGGTCGATGTCAATATGTCGGGAATACTACGCTTGAGGTCGACATGGCCGTCACCATCGGCATCGACCCCACTCTCCAGGAAGTCGGCGGGAAGGAACTGGACCTGGCCGATCTCACCCGCCCAGGCGCCGATCATTTCATCGACGGTCATATCGCCACGATCGAGAATCTGGAGAGCCGCAAAGACCTGCGGGCGGAATTTTTCCGGCCGCCGGCAGTCGAAGGCCAAGGTGGCGAGCGATCGGATGGTGTGGAAATCTCCCATATAACCGCCAAAATCGGTTTCCAGCCCCCAGAAGGCGGTGATGACCGAAGCAGGCACACCGTAGCGCTGCTCCACCTTCTTGAAGATCGCCGCATGCTCCTTCATAAGCGCGGCGCCCTTGTTCATGCGGTTGCCAGAAATAAGGCTCGCCTGGAAATCGAGGAAAGTCTTGGAAAAAATGCTTTGGGCCCGGTCCCGTTTGATGACCGATGGGTCATAGGTCACGCTGTCGAGGACAGATATGGCACTGCGGGAAATGCCCATGCCAGCGGCTTCTTTCTTGACACCTGCAAGCCAGCCCGGGAATTTCGAGGGATTCGAGGGGATGTCACAGGTGGTGGCGGCCGAAGCGGCGGCGGAGGCGGCCAAAAGAAGAGATGCGGAAAGACAGAGGGTGGAGAGCTTCACCGTCATGCGAACTCCATGGCTGATTTGGTCTGACACTTACCGGGTCGGACGCGATTGAGCAATGCGGCATGCCGGGATGGGCGCCCATGACGAATGCAGCGGGCAAAAAAGGCCCGCCGCACAGCGTTCTATTTCGTTGCGCTCGCAATCATGCCGTCAATGACCGCGCCCGGATGCGCTAATAATATCCGATGCGGTGAACGTCG
>VAZZ01000090.1 GCA_005884715.1 Alphaproteobacteria bacterium
GTTTCATTGGGGAAGTACCTCATTGTCGGGTTTTCGGCCCAGTAGGTAAGACCGGGATCGCGCCCTGTCAATCTGGGCCATGCCCCCTGGGAGGGCGCCTCGATGAAGGACTGATTGAACCGGTCATGCTGATTTGTTAAGCCAGCGGCGCAGAGCCGCCGCCGATGGCCAAACCCGGACCAAATTTCGATAGATGCTTCCTCCGTCCATTTTCAAGATTCGCACCGGACTTCGACAGGTGGCTGTCGCCGCATCCACGATCCTGCCGCGCGAAACCGGCATCAAGATCGAGCGCCGGCTGCGCGGATATGAGGACAGCAGGAAACTCGCCTGCGCCGACGGCGTGGTAGTATCCTTCGGCAAAAGCGGCCGCACCTGGCTGACTGTCCTGCTCTCCCGATATTTCGCGCGCAAATATGGTCTGCCGGAAAACCGGGTGATGGACTTCGACGATTTCCATCGGCGCAATCGGGCCGTCCCGATAATTTTCTTCACCCATGACAACTACATCACGGACTATTGGGGGCGCGATCGGGCATTGGACATCTATGGCCGATCGCCTGTCGTGCTGCTCGTCCGCGATCCGCGCGACACGGCTGTCTCGCAGTATTTCCAGTGGAAGCACCGCATGAGCAAGCGGAAAAAGATCATCAATGCCTATCCGCTTGAAGATATCGGGATCTATGAATTCGTCACAGGCGAGGCGGCCGGTATTCCAAAGATTGTCCGCTTCATGAACGAATGGGCGGGCAATATGGGAGATTTTCCAAATCTCCTGGTCGTCAAGTATGAGGATCTGCGCGCCCAGACCCGTGAAGAATTACGGCGGATCCTCATGTTCTTCGGGCAGACGCCGAGCGATAGCGAACTTGAGGACTGCATCACCCATGCATCGGTCGACAATATGCGCCGGATGGAACGCGACAACGCTGATCGATGGACGGCCGATCCACGATTGAGACCCAAGGACGCCAACGCTCCCGACAGCTTCAAGGTGCGGCGCGCCAAGGTCGGCGGCTGGCGCGATTACATGACGCAAGAGGAAGCCCTGCATATCGACCGGATGGTCCGCGAGAGGCTCTCGCCGGTCTTCGGTTACGGCTGATTTCCATGCGGTACGATAGGCCCGCCATGCGCATCACGCTCACCCGCCGCAAGTTCATCAAATGGTCAGCCGCAGGCGCGCTCGCCATGCCAGGCCTGAGCCGCGCCGCCGACCGGCCCCTGCTCAGCCATGGCGTCCAGTCGGGCGATATCGAGGCGACAACGGGCGTGGTCTGGGCGAGGAGCGACCGTCCGGCGCGCCTTCATATTGAGGTGGCGACCACCGAGAGTTTCAAGGATGCGCGCCGCCTCGCTCCGATCGAGACGCTCTCCGCCACTGATTTCGCGGTGAAGCGGCTATTGTCCGGCCTGCCGCCGGGCCAGACGATCTTCTACCGCATGGCCTTCGCCGACCTTGCCCAGGCCAATGTCATGAGCGCGAACATCGTTGGCCGTTTCCGCACCGCGCCCGCAAGCCGCCGCGCCGTCCGCTTCGTCTGGTCGGGCGATACGGCCGGCCAGGGCTGGGGCTTCAATCCCGACGATGGCGGCATGAAAACCTATGCCACCATGGCGCGGCATGATCCGGATTTCTTCATCCATTCCGGCGACAAGAACATCGTGGCGGAGGGTGTCGAGAAGGTGGCCGAGACGCTCGATGAATTTCGTGGCCGATGGAAATACAATCTGCATGACGAAAACTTGCGCGCCTTCAATGCAGCTGTGCCGACCTTCTGCCAATGGGACGATCACGACGTCATGGACAACTGGTCGGCCTCGAAAGATCTGAGCAGGGACGAGCGCTATAAGGAAAAGTCGATCGCCGTGCTCGCCGCCAGGGCCAATCGCGCCTTCCATGAGATGATGCCGATCCGCGCCATCGCGGAAGAGCCAAGCCGCATCTACCGCAAGATCTCGCATGGCCCGCTGCTCGATGTCTTCTTCCTGGATTTGCGCAGCTATCGAGGCCCCAACGGACCATCGCTCGAAACCAGGATCACGCCCAAGTCGCGCATCCTGGGCGAAGCGCAGATGCGCTGGCTGAAGCAGGCACTTTCCGACTCGAAAGCGACCTGGAAAGTGATCGCCTCCGACATGCCGATTGGCGTCATCGTCTGGGATGATTGGAAAGCCAGAAAGGGTG
>VAZZ01000536.1:0-10180 GCA_005884715.1 Alphaproteobacteria bacterium
TTCCACCAACTATTTGATATTGTTTTGGTCTTTCTCCCCCCGCCCGACTGCCAGTGCCGGCGGCGACGACCACTGCGCCAATCTTCATGGGATGCCCTCTAACAGCGGCAATTAGTCTGGGCAAGCATCCTTGACGACGCCGTAGGCTACATTAGACTGCATAATAATCATACACTGAAAGTTCCTGCCTAAATAATGAGCATATCTATTGGCGATATCAAGCTGCGCAATCGTGTCCTCCTGGCACCGATGTCGGGAGTGAGCGATCGACCGTTCCGAGAGATTGCTGATGGCTGCAAGGCCGGTCTCGTGGTGACCGAGATGGTCGCGAGCCGCGAACTCGCCGAAGAGCGCGCCGACATGGTCCGCCGCGCCGAGCCTCCGAAGGATGGAACCTTGTTCGCCATGCAGCTCGCCGGGCGCGAGCCGCATTGGATGGCGGAAGGTGCGCGCATCGCCCAGGACCTCGGCGCCAACATCATCGACATCAATATGGGATGCCCGGCGCGGCAGGTGACCGGCGGCTATTCGGGTTCAGCGCTCATGCGCGATCTCGATCACGCGATGACCTTGATCGAAGCGACGGTCGCGGCGGCCCGCGTTCCGGTGACGCTGAAGATGCGTCTTGGCTGGGACGACCGGACGATGAATGCGCCGGAACTTGCGCGCCGGGCCGAGGCTGCCGGCATCCGGATGATCACGGTGCATGGGCGCACGCGCTGCCAGTTCTACAAAGGTCGAGCGAATTGGAACGCCATTGCCGAGGTGAAGCGGAGCCTCAAGACCATTCCCCTCATCGCCAATGGCGATGTCGCCAGCATTGCCGATATCCGCAAAATACTGGCGGCGTCACGAGCCGACGGCGTCATGATCGGGCGCGCCAGTTATGGAAGGCCCTGGTGGCCGGGTGTTCTGGCGCATCTGCTCGATCCGGGCTCCGGCATCGCCGAACCGGATCTGATGCGCGAAATGGAACTGGTCGACTGCCAGCATCAATCCATGCTGGCGCTTTATGGCCATGAGCATGGCAATCGCATCGCGCGCAAGCATCTGGGTTGGGTCTTGGCACGCAAGAGCGAGCAGGGGCTTTTGTCCGGTGAGGCTGCCGCGGCCTGGCGGCTCAGGCTCCTAGGCGAAAGCGACAATGGCCGTGTGCGTCTGGCCTTGCGTGACCTGTTTATCTCCATGGCCGACAGCGAAAGGCAGGCGGCGTGAATTTCGCAAGCGCCAGTAATGCCTTGGGCGCACCCGATATGGGGGTGCTGATCGATGCGCTGCCCAATCCCCTTCTGGTGCTCGATGACAAGGACCGCATTCATCTGGCCAATTCGGCGGCTGAGGATTTCTTCCAGGCCGGCAAGGCCGCACTCTTGCGCGCGAATTTCGCCGATCTCATGCCGCTGGCGAGCCCTGCCGTCAATGCCATTGCGGAAGCCCGCCATTCGGGCGGCGTCGTCAATGAATATTCGATCAGCGCCGGTACGCCGCGCTTCGGCAGCGAACGCAATATCGATCTCCAGGCCGTGCTCGTCCATGAGCAGCCGCATTTCGTGATCGTCATGCTGCTCGAACGCTCCATGGCGCATAAGATCGATCGCCAGCTCACCCACCGCAATGCCGCGCGCTCGGTCTCCGGCATGGCCGCGATGCTTGCCCATGAGATCAAGAATCCGCTGGCCGGCATCAGGGGCGCGGCCCAGCTCATCGAGCCGACCTTGTCGGGCGATGACCGGCCTTTGGCGCGCCTCATCTGCGAGGAGACCGACCGCATCCGCGATCTCGTCGATCGCATGGAAGTATTCTCCGATGAACGCCCGCCCGAGCGCGAACCGGTCAACATCCATGCCGTGCTCGAACGGGTCAAGACGCTCTCCATCGCCGGTATGACCCAGCCCATCGCGATCCGTGAAGAATATGATCCCTCGCTGCCCCCGGTGATGGGCAGCCGCAACCAGCTCATCCAGGTCTTCATCAATCTCGTGAAGAATGCCGTTGAGGCCATCGAGGGCGATGGCGGCGGCGGCGAAATCCAGCTGACGACGGCATTTCGCCCAGGTGTGCGGCTGTCGATCGCGGCTTCGGGCGAGCGCGTGACCTTGCCGCTCGAAGTCTGCGTCAAAGACACCGGGCCCGGCGTGCCGGCGGATCTGCGGCCGCATCTTTTCGATCCTTTCATCACCACCAAGCCCGGCGGGCAAGGTCTTGGCCTCGCTCTGGTGGCGAAGATCGTACGCGATCATGGCGGCATCATCGAATGCGAACCCAATGAGCGCGGCACTACTTTTCGCGTGCTCCTGCCGATGATGCGCGGCAACCAGCAGACCCCAATAGAAGAAACGAAGGCATGAAGGCCAAGACCGTACTTATCGCCGATGATGACAGCGCCATTCGCACCGTGGTGTCGCAAGCCTTGTCGCGTGCCGGCTATGCGGTGCGTTCCACCGGAACGGCAGCCGGCCTGTGGCGCTGGGTCACCGAGGGGGCGGGCGATGTGATCGTTACCGATGTCGTGCTGCCCGACGAAAACGCCTTCGATGTATTGCCCCGGATCAAGAAATAAAGACCCTCCTTGCCGGTCATCGTCATGAGCGCCAAGAACACGATCATGACGGCGATCGCCGCCGCCGAGCGCGGCGCCTATGACTATCTGCCGAAGCCCTTCGATCTGACCGCGCTCGTATCGATGGTCGGGCGCGCCGCCCAGCATCTGGAAGTCCGCCCGGTAACGCCAGCCAATGCGCCAGCCGAGAATCTTCCCATCATCGGCCGCTCGCCAATCATGCAGGAAATCTACCGGATCATCGCGCGCCTGACGCAGACCGATCTCACCGTCATGATCGAAGGGGAATCGGGCACCGGCAAAGAACTCGTCGCGCGCGCCGTGCATGATTACGGCAAGCGCCGGCGCGGACCCTTCGTCGCTATCAACATGGCGGCCATCCCGCGCGAGCTCATTGAGTCGGAGCTGTTCGGTCACGAGAAGGGCGCCTTCACCGGAGCCACGAGCCGAATGGCCGGCCGCTTCGAGCAGGCGGAAAGCGGGACATTGTTCCTCGACGAGATCGGCGACATGCCCTTCGAAGCGCAGACCCGGCTTCTGCGCGTGCTGCAGCAGGGTGAATATACGACGGTCGGCGGCACCCAGCCGATCAAGACGAATGTGCGCATCATCGCCGCCACCCATCGCAATCTGCGCCGCCTGATCGACCAGGGACAATTCCGTGAGGATCTGTTCTTCAGGCTCAATGTCGTGCCGATCCGCCTGCCGCCCTTGCGTGAAAGGAGCGACGACATCTCGGATCTGGTCCGCCATTTCCTGGCCCAGGCCGAGCGTGAAGGCTTGCCGCGCAAGATCATCCCGGCGCAATCGGTGGAGCGGCTGCAGGCGCATCGCTGGCCGGGCAATGTGCGCGAATTGGAGAATGTCATCCGCCGTATCGCGGCACTTCATCCCGAAGAGGTCGTGTCGCCTGAGACGATCGATCGGGAACTGGCCTCTGTCGCCTTATCGCAAGGCGCTGAATCAGGAGACGACACGGGAGGCCTCAGCGGTTACCTCGAGAATCATCTCGCCCGCCAATTCGCCAGTTTCAGCGACGGGCTTCCGCCATCTGGCCTCTATCATCGCATTCTTGCCAATGTCGAACCGCCTTTGATTCGTGCGGCCCTGGCGGCGACCAAGGGCAACCAGATCAAGGCGGCGGAGCTTTTGGGGCTGAACCGCAATACACTTCGCACCAAGATCCGCACTTACGGCATTCAGGTGGTAAGAGGGCTTTAGGCGGGCGCGCGATTGGGTGATACGCCGCAATTCTTTCTCTTCGCGCGTGCGGCGGAGGGAGAAGAGCGCTTTGGAATCAAAAAAGATTACCCCGCGTCAGTTAAATCGCTTTATGCAGTGAAACTGCTAACTCATTGAATTTACGTAAATTGCTTTCAAGATAGCCTTTCGGCGCGGCCCTACTGTCGCAAATTTGCCACGATAGTTGTTGATTCCTTGCCACAGTGCTTCTAAGGCGCCGGGGAGATCATGCCGCTGACGGACATCCAGACCGAGCATCATTCGCGCCTTTCCCGGCTGCCCGGCATCATCGGCATTGTCGTCGTGTGTCTGTCGATCCTGGCCGGGCTCACCACCTATACGATCCTTACCGGCCTTTCGCCGATCAAGCCCACTCCCGACATCATCACTTGGCTGCTCGGCGGCAATCTCGCTCTGGTCCTGATCATGGTGGGCATGATCCTTTGGCAGGTCTGGTCGCTGATCGCCGCCCGCAGGCGCGGCACTGCCGGCGCCGGTCTCCATATCAGACTGGTCTCGCTATTCAGCCTGATCGCCGCCTTGCCGGCCCTCATCGTTGCCGCTTTTGCCGCGGTGACCCTCAACCGCGGTCTCGATGCCTGGTTCTCAGAGCGCACCCGATCCATCGTCGATTCGGCCGTCACGGTCGCCGAAGCCTATATGCGCGATCACGGCGAGACAGCGCGCGGAGATATCGCTTCCATCGCCGCCGATCTCAACAACCAGAAACTCCTCTTCGATAGCGACCGGCCGGATTTCGTGCGTCGCGTCGCCCGCCACGCCGCCTTGCGCGGTCTGGTCGGGGCCTTCGTCTTTGACACTAGTCTCAAGCGCATCGACGCCAATATCACCTTGAACAGCAAGATCGCCTTCCGGGCACCCACCGCCGAAGCGCTGGCGCGGGCCGACAAGGGCGAGCTTGTCGTCATGCCGCCGGGCGAGGGCGGCAATATCATCCGTGCCTTGATCAAACTGACCAATTATCCATCGGAATATCTCTACGTCTACCGCGCGATCAATCCCTCGGTCATCGATCAGCTTGACGAGACGCGCGCCGCCAAGGCCGAATATGATCAACTGCTCCAGCAGCGCTCGGGCGTGCAGATCACTTTTGCACTCATGTATGCCGGTGTCTCCCTGATCTTCCTGCTTGCCGCCATCTGGCTCGGCCTCTGGTTCGCCGACCGTATCGTGGCGCCGGTCGTGAGTCTGCTCAATGGTGCCAGGCGCGTGACCGCCGGCGATCTTGACACCAAGGTCACCGAAATCGAAGGGCCGGGCGACCTCCAGACGCTCGCACGCGCTTTCAACCGCATGACCTACCAGCTGAAGGAACAGCGCAACGAACTCATGACCGCCAATCTCCAGCTCGACGAACGTCGCCGCTTCACCGAGGCGATGCTTTCGGGCGTGACCGCGGGCGTCATCGGTCTCGAGCCGGATGGGGGGATCTCCCTGGTCAATCCCTCCGCCTTCTCTCTGACCGGCATGTCGGAAAGCGATCTCCTCGGCCGCAGCCTGGCCGAAGTTCTGCCGGCCTTCGCCATCGTATTCGAGCAGGCGGCATCGCGCGTGTCCGGCTGGGCCGAGGGCCAGGTGAATATGCGGGTCGGAACCCAGGAGCGCAATTTCGTCGTCAGGGTCACCACCGAGGCTGCCGACAGTGATGATCGTGGCTATGTCGTCACCTTCGACGATATTACCGAACTGGTCTCGGCGCAGCGCAATTCGGCCTGGGCCGACATAGCCCGGCGCATCGCGCATGAGATCAAGAATCCCCTCACCCCCATCCAGCTTTCCGCCGAGCGCCTGAAGCGTAAATACAGCCGCGAAATCCAGACCGACAAGCAGATCTTCGAGCAATGCACCGACACCATCATCCGCCAGGTTGGCGATATCGGCCGCATGGTCGACGAGTTCTCGGCCTTCGCCCGCATGCCGAGCGCCAGCCTCGAGACGCAGGAGATGACGGCGGTGGTGCGCGAGGCGACCATCCTGCAACGGGTGAGCGCCGGTGACATCGAGATCGACGTGCGCATCGCCGATGAGCGCATCAGTTTCGCATTCGACCGGCGGCTGATCACCCAGGCCGTCACCAATCTCGTCAAGAACGCGCGCGAAGCCATCGAAGCGCGCCAGCATGATGACCAGGCGATGAAAGGCCGGATCGTCGTCGAAGCCGGCCTCGACCATCACGCACCTTTTATCGCCGTCACCGATAATGGCATTGGCTTGCCGAAGGAGAACCGGCATCGTTTGACCGAGCCCTATATGACGACAAGGGTCAAGGGAACGGGGCTCGGTCTCGCCATCGTCAAGCGGATCATGGAGGAGCATCAGGGCCGCGTCATGCTCGATGATGCGCCGTCTGATTTCGACGGCGGGCATGGCGCACGCGTGACCTTGATTTTCATGCCGTTGCTCGAGGAGCAGGTCGCGGTGACGGCATAGAGCGTTTCCTGCCGAAGTCGTTCGACTTCGGCGACAAGGTAACGCGCTGGAATAAAGAGGGTAGTATTATGGCAGCCGATATTCTCATCGTAGACGACGAAGCCGACATCCGGGAGCTCATTTCGGGGATACTCCAGGATGAAGGCTACGAGACGCGGCTCGCGCGCAACAGCGATGCGGCGCTGGCGGCGCTCGCCGACCGTCGTCCCTCGCTCATCGTTCTCGATATCTGGCTGCAGGATTCGAAGCTCGACGGTCTCGATCTCCTGACCGTCATCCGCGAGCGCCATCCCGAATTGCCGGTCGTCATCATTTCAGGCCATGGCAATATCGAGACCGCCGTCTCGGCGATCAAGCGCGGGGCCTATGACTATATCGAGAAGCCCTTCAAGGCCGACCGGCTGATCCTGGTCGTCGGGCGGGCCCTCGAAGCCTCGCGGCTCAGGCGCGAGAATGAGGTGCTCAAAGGCCGTGCCGGCGCCGATGTCGAATTGCTGGGCTCGTCCATGGCGATCCGGCAATTGCGCCAGACACTCAAGAAGATAGCCCCGTCCAACAGCCGCATCCTGATCACGGGTGCCATGGGGGCGGGCAAGGAGCTGACCGCGCGCACGCTCCATGAAATGTCACAGCGCAGCAGCGGCCCCTTCGTCATCCTGAGTGCCGCGACCATGGCGCCGGAACGGATGGAAGAGGAGCTGTTCGGCGTCGAGGACGGATCAGGAGCGCCGCATCGCGTCGGGGCGCTCGAGGAGGCACACAGCGGCACGCTTTACCTCGATGAGATCGCCGACATGCCGATGGAGACGCAAGGCAAGGTGTTGCGGGTTCTGGTCGAGCAGACCTTCCAGCGGGTAGGCGGCGGCAAGAAGGTCAAGGTCGATGTGCGCATCGTGTCCTCGACCGGGCGCGATCTGTCGGCACTGATCGCCGAAGGCCGCTTTCGCGAGGATCTCTATCATCGCCTGAGCGTGGTGCCGATCCGCGTGCCGTCCTTGGTCGAGCGCCGCGAGGATATCCCCGAATTGATCGAGTATTTCAGCAAGCTCTATTCGCTGGCTTCCGGCCAGCCTCACCGCAAGCTTGCCACCGATGCCATCGCGACATTGCAGACCCAGGACTGGCCCGGCAATGTGCGCCAGCTACGCAACAACATCGAGCGCGTGATGATCCTGGCGGGCGGTGAGCCGGGCAGCGAGATCACCGCCGGCATGCTACCCGCCGATGTCGGGGCATCCCCACCGTCGACTTCGGGCTTTGGTGGTGAGCATCTTCTGGCCTTGCCCTTGCGGGAAGCGCGTGAAGCCTTCGAGCGCGATTATGTTGCGGCACAACTTTCGCGCTTCGGCGGCAACATCTCGCGCACTGCGCAATTCGTCGGGATGGAGAGATCAGCACTCCACCGCAAGATCAAGCTTCTTGGGCTTGCCATCAGGGGAGATGGGGAAGAACTGGTCGCCGAAGCAAAGTAACCTTGGGGAAGCGATTAGTTAATCGCGGACGGTTACCTTAATAATTTACCCATTACTGCGAATTCGCACTTGTTAACCAGAATTCGGCCTTTCCTTATTAGCCGAAATTCAATTAAAACTTTATCGGTCAGCAGCGGCGCAGGTCACAATTTCGCGCGCTGCCTTACAAGCAAAAATGGCCGCAAGGCCTAGGAACACCCTTGGGTCAGGTCCGCCGCATCTCCTGAAACGAGGGTGATAGCCGGTCCGGGAGCGCATCGAGTGGCCTCCTCGATCTTACGCGTCCGGGCCGGCACCCCCAACCTGAGTCTTACAGCTGGATATAGGTGTGCTTGATCTGCTGGTATTTCTCCAGCGCATGGAGCGACTTGTCGCGCCCGATCCCCGACTGCTTGTAGCCGCCGAAGGGTGCCGTGATATCACCACCATCGGTCGCATTGATATTGACGGTGCCGGCGCGCAGCGCCCGCGCCACCTTATGGGCGCGGGTTATGTCGCGCGTCCACAGGCTCGCCTGCAGGCCGTAGATCGTGTCATTGGCGATCTTCACCGCCTCTTCATCGTCCTTGAAGGTGATCGTCACGACCACCGGCCCGAAGATTTCCTCCTGCGCGATGCGCATCGAGTTCTTGACGTCATCGAAGATCGTCGGCTCGATATAGAAGCCGCCGGAATTAAGCTTGGCGCGCTCGCCGCCGAAGGCGACCTTGGCCCCTTCCTTGCGGCCGATATCGATGTAATCGAGGACGCGTTCCATCTGGCTCTCATCGACCATCGAGCCCATCGACGTCTTGGGATCGAGCGGATCCCTGGGGCGCCATTTATCGGCATGCTTGGAGACAAGCTCGACGAACTGGTCCTTGATCTTTTCCTGGACGATGATCCGGGTCGCCGCGGTGCAGACCTGGCCTGAATTGTAGAAGACGCCGGCCGCTGCGGTCGCCGCCGCCTGATTGATGTCGGCGACGTCGCCGAAGACGATATTGGGCGACTTGCCGCCGGTCTCGAGCGCCACATGCTTCATGTTGCTCTCACCCGCATAGCGCAGGAAATATTTGCCGACCTCGGTCGAGCCGGTAAAGGCGATCATGTCGACATCCATGTGGCGGCCGAGCGCCTGGCCGGTGGTCTCACCGTATCCGGGCAGCACATTGAGGACGCCGTCCGGAAATCCCGCTTCGGAGGCGAGTTCGGCGATCCGCAAGGCGGTCAAGGGCGACTGTTCGGCAGGCTTGAGGATGACCGAATTGCCGGTCGCCAGCGCCGGCCCGAGTTTCCACGACGCCATCAGGAGCGGGAAATTCCACGGCACCACACAACCTACGACGCCGATCGGCTCGCGGGTGATCATCGAAATGGAATCGGGGCGCGCCGGCGCCAATTCGTCATAGATCTTGTCGGCAGTCTCGGCATACCACTGCAGGCACTTGATCGTCGAGCCGAGATCGACAGCCTGCGAATGGGTGATCGGCTTGCCAACATCGAGCGTCTCGAGCAGCGCCAATTCCTGGGCATGCTTTTCGATGAGCGAAACCCATCTGAGCAGGATGCGCTTGCGCTGCAGCGGCGCCATTTGCGACCAGGTGCCCTTTTCGAAAACCGCGCGCGCCGCCTTCACCGCGAGATCGACATCTTCCTTATCGCAGGAGGCGACCTTGGTCAGCACCTTGCCGTCGATCGGCGAGATGCAGTCGAAGGTCTTGCCCGAAGCCGCCGCAGTGAATTTGCCGTTCATGAAAGCCTGATTGCGGTACGAAACCTGCGAAACCTTGGTGCGATAGTCTTCAGCGGCGGCCATGGCGGATCTCCTTCAAGGCAAGCGGTGTATGAAAAGGGGCATGATAGCAAAAAGGCACCGCCTTACAGGCGGTGCCTTTCATGCAAAAACTGAATAGCAGGATTACTTGATCTTGGTTTCCTTGAAGTCGACGTGCTTGCGAGCCACCGGATCATACTTCTTGAAGGTGAACTTGTCGGTCTTGGTGCGCGAGTTCTTCTTGGTCACGTAAAAGTAACCCGTATCCGCCGTCGACTGCAGCTTGATCTTGATCACATTGCCTTTGGCCATACTAAATCTCCTGAAGGCCTCCGGGGCCCGGCTTTGGTTGGGCCGGATATGGCCGAAGGTCGCCGGAAAGTCAAGAAACCGGAAGATCGGCACCAAAATGCGGGGCCTGGGCCAGCAGTTCGGCCGATTGGCCGGCAATATTAGAGCCGGTCCTTGAATTCGGCGCAGGGCAACTTCCGGTCGTCTGTATCCTTTGATCGACCTTCCCTCTTGTGCTTTTCTTGCCGCCGGGAGATTCTTCAAATGACCGGGCCTAGACCCAACGATATCTTTGCAAGCCGCATCATGCCGCTTAAGCGCGAGCGCCTCGCGGTGCTCGTCATCGATGCCCAGAATTGGGTGATGGATGAGAGGAAACGCCAGCCCCGTTCCGAATTCTATGCCGAT
>VAZZ01000536.1:10195-12530 GCA_005884715.1 Alphaproteobacteria bacterium
CGGGCGGCGGCATGGTGTCGAGATCATCTACACTGTCATGGAGAACCTGACCGAGGATGGCCGCGACCGTGGCCTCGATTACAAGCTTTCGAATTTCTTTATCGCCAGGGGATCGCGGGATGCAAGAGTCATCGACGCACTTGCCCCCGGCCGCGATGAACTGGTCATTTCCAAGACGTCATCGAGCCTCTTCAATTCGACGAATTTCGAATACGTTATCCGCAATATCGGCATCGACACGATCGCGGTCACGGGCTTCCTGACCGATCAATGCATCGACCATACGATCCGCGACGGCGCCGATCGCGGCTTCCATATGATTTCGGTGAGCGATGCCTGCGCGAGCGATACGCGCATGCGTCACCAGGCGGCACTCAATGCCTTTAAAGGCTATTGCCGCAACGAGACGACGGCTACGCTGATCGCTGCAATGGACAAGGAGTTTTCTGCAGCTTAATAAACGCGGCGGTATTTCTCGCATTGCTCTTCGGGCGTGAGCTTCGCCATCATCTCCGCCTCGAAGCGCTTATGGGCGAGATAAGCGGATTTGAGTTCCGTGCCGAAACTCTCGGTGAGGTCGCTCTCGGCCTCAAAGAGATCGAGCGCCGCGCCAAGCGATTGCGGCAGTCTCTCTATATCCATCGCCTTCAGTTGCGCCGTGCTCATATTCTGCGGCGCGCCTTTGCAGACCTTGGGAAGGGGAAGTTTGCGATCGAGACCGAAGAGTCCGGCCGCGAGGATGGCACCGAGCGCCAGATAGGGACTGGCCGCCGCATCGGCGGCGCGGTATTCGAAATGATATTGCTTCGCCACTTGCGCTTCTTCCGTCGCGAAGACAGGGCAGATGCGCACGCCCGCCTCGCGGTCGCGAAAACCCAGATTATTGTAGGCGGCACTCCAGCGGTTGGGCGTGAGCCGCAAATAGGAGATCGCTGCCCCTGCGGTGACCGCGGTGATCGCCGGCAGTTTGGCGAGCATGCCGGCGATGAAACTGCCGGCCCTGGCCGAAATACCCTGCGGGTGATGAGAGTCGTGATTGACCGCCGCACCGGTCCCGGCATCGACCAGGCTGAAATGCACATGCACGCCATTGCCCACCGCATCGGGTCTCAGGATCGGCGTGAAGCTCACCCGGCTGCCCATCCGGCAGGCGACCGCGCGGGCGATCTCGCGCACCGCCACCGCCTGGTCCGCCGCGGTGACGCCGATTGTCGGGCCCACCGTCACTTCATATTGCATCGGACCATATTCGGGCATGAAGGTATCGAGCGTCAGTCCGGCCGCTTTCAGGGCGCCCAGATAGGTTTCCGCGAACAGGTTCTGGCGGCGGAAGGCATCGAGCGCATAACTGGCATTGGGACGCTCCTCGACGGCCTCATAGATGAATTCATGCTCGAAGGAGGCCTTCTCCTTCAATCCGTGGCGCGTCTCGATCGCCTCGATGACCCGTTTCAGGAATCCGCGGGGGCATACTGGCCAGGGCGTGCCGTCCATATGGCAGAGATCGCCCATGATGAAATGTTCGGCCGCCTGATCGGAACCAAAATCCACCCGCACTCTTGTCGCGGGATCGGGCTTGATCACCAGATCGCCGAGCGCCCCCCAAGGGCTTGGCGCGATCGCCCCATGGGCAGAGATCATGATGTTGGTGGGCGTCCAGCCGATACCCTTGGCCAATCGCGCGGCAAGATCGGACGCTGGAAAGCCCTTGCCCCGGATCTGGCCGGCGATATCGCTGGTGCACAGCATGACGACTTCTTCACGCATCATTTCCCGTCCCCCCTCGGAGCGTTATCTTTTGGAAGAAAATTGTGCAATTCTGCCGAGGCGTTATCGTGCCGGCGAAAGCGAATGGCTCACCGTGAGAGACGGGGCTTGCTTTTGGGACAGGTTGCACATACAAGGCCGCCATCCCGAGCAATATCACGGAATGAACGAGCCCCATGGCGCACGTTACTGTAGAAGATTGCATCGACAAGCTGCCCAACCGGTTTGAGCTGGTCCTCCTTTCCGCCCATCGTGCGCGGATGATTTCGCAAGGCGCTCCACTCTCGGTCGAACGCGACAACGACAAGAATCCCGTCGTTGCTTTGCGTGAAATCGCCGACGAGACGGTGGATACCGGCGATCTCCGCGAAGAATATATCCACGCCATGCAGAAGCATGTTGAAGTGGACGAGCCGGAGCAGAGCGAAGTTCCGCTCATCCAGCAGTCGGGCGACATGTCGGTCATCAATGATCAGGCGGACACCGATCAGGTCGATATGGAGCGCATGACCGAAGAGGAATTGCTGCGCGGTCTCGAAGGACTGCCGCCCGCGGAAAGCCCCGGCAG
>VAZZ01000537.1:0-7120 GCA_005884715.1 Alphaproteobacteria bacterium
CCAAAGGCCTGCCCCGGGCCTTATCCGGGGTTGACGACTTTGGCGATAAGGATTTGCTCCAACATATTGGAACTAGTGAAGATGAATATTCACCTTGTCAGAGCGGCGGACGCATGTTTTCCAAATCTGTGCAGCCTCGCATCTGATCAAATCTGCCATCACTTGACGATGACGACGGTACATTCTGCTGAATTGCTCACCTTGTGTGAGACGCTGCCGAGGAGCAGTCTTTGAATCCCTCCCAGTCCACGTCTGCCCATCACAAGCAAATCGGGCTTCTCCTCCTCTGCAGCTGCGAGAAGTTCGGTCGCGGGGTCTCCATCTCGCAAAACTGCTCTCACTGAGGATACTCGCTTGCCCTTTGCCTTTTGTTCGGCTCGACTCATGATTCCTCGGCCGATCGCACTGCGAACCGCCAGGCCGATCTCGTGGCTCGCCCGAACGAGACCTTCGGAGGTCGCTGGCGGTGGTACCGTGAGTGCCATGAAGATCGAGCTACTCAATGCCTGTTGCAGGTCAGCGTGGTATTCGCTTTCGGCCAGCCGGCGCTCGCCATCCGTCAGGAACTGATTGGATATGACGTGCAGCAGAACTAATTCTGCATCGAAAGCAGCAGCAAAATCGATGGCAAGATCAAGCGATTTGTTCGCTTCCATCGAACCGTCGAGCGCCGCAACGATTTTTCTGATCATGTAATCTCCTTGCGATTTTGCTGCCGTTCGCGGCAGGCCCAGGCAGCGGGAATTTTATCCGAGCCTTGCCGTGCCGATTTGACCGAGATCAAGATCACCCTATCCAAGGGCCCCTATTCTCACAATGATTACGCGCAAGGCGTTTTTAGGTTTCAAAGCATATCCCGTCACTTAGGGAACAGGTTTTGATCCACATCAAAGCCGAGGAGGTCGGATGGCCGAAATAAATGGCACAGATTGATGAAATCGGTCGGGAGTGCCGAGTGCGTGAATTCCGGAGCCGTCTCCCGTTCATACATGCCGTGCCCTGCCTCATGCCAGACGGCAAAGAGGCCGCCCGGCAGCCACGTTTCGCGGAAGCGGTGGCGGCATCATCGTGCGCAAATCCCAAATGAGAAGATTCGCGCCACAGAGCAGATCGTTGATCTTGGCGACTTCAGCCTCGAATGCGGCAAAACTCATCCGTGTTCTCGGATCTGCTGTACTCATGGGTGCGACGATTCCAATCTGAGCGATCTTCAAGGAACATCTCGGCGTCGGCACGATCTTCTTTTCCTTCTCTACCTCGGATGAGGATTGTCACGCGCCGAATGAATTCTTTCGACTTGACAGTTTCCGGATCGGCCTGATCGCCTGGGCCCGGCTCCTCGAACGACTGAGCGAGGCCAAGGCGGTGAAGCCCGGGCGTCTCCCGGCTGGCGCGAATTAGGCATAAGCTAACCACTGCCACAGGAAATCGTAATTTTCGTGGGCCCAGCCCCTTCACTAAACTGCGACATGCCCCGTTGTTGTTGGTGGTGGTCAGGCGGGGTTGGCCATGAGTGAGCATTTGAGCAAGTCGGACGTACCTCATCTCGTCCTTGAACGGCACCGCATTGCTGAGCGCTGGCGCTCGGAGAGGTGGGACTCCCTGGTTGCCAATGGTCCGGTCTGGCATGACCGATTTCCGGGTATGGAATTCCTCGATATCGATCCCGATGCCTTTGCCCCCAAGGAGAAGGTTGCGGACTATTTTGTCGCCTACGCAAAGCTGATTGCTGTTCCCATCCGCTGCGGTGTGGAGGTCAGGCTTGTGCACAAGAATGCTGATCGACCCGGATTCCGGGTCGAAACGTCGGATGGCGTGATTGAAGCCAACAACGTAGTTGCCGCCACGGGCCCCTTCCAGCGTCCCGTCATCCCGACCGTTCTTCCCGATAATGCAGGCGTCCTTCAGATCCATTCCAGCGCCTACCGCAATCCCCACCAGTTGCCCGATGGTGCGGTGCTGGTGGTGGGCGCCGGGTCCTCAGGGGTGCAGATCGCGGACGAACTCCTCAATGCCGGAAGGCAAGTCTATCTCTCGGTCGGCCCGCATGATCGCCCTCCTCGGGCCTATCGCGGGCGTGACTTCTGCTGGTGGCTGGGGGTTCTCGGCAAATGGGATGCCGAAACCCAAGGACCTGGCACGGAACATGTCACGATCGCGGTAAGCGGTGCCCGTGGCGGCCATACGGTCGACTTCCGGCGTCTTGGCGCGCAGGGGATGACACTCGTTGGCCTGACAAAATCCTACAAGAACGGAACGGTGACCTTCGCGCGCGATCTTGCGGATAATCTTGCGCGCGGTGATGCCAGCTACATGTCGCTTTTGGACGAAGCCGACGCTTATGTTGCCCGCAATGGCCTCGACCTTCCCGATGAGCTCGATGCCCGCAAAATCGAACCGGACCCCGAATGCGTGATCAATCCAATTCTCGAGCTGAACCTGGCGAGGGCCGGAATAACGTCGATTATCTGGGCAACAGGTTTTGCTGCTGATTATAGCTGGTTGAAAGTTGACGTCTTCGACGAGAGGGGCCGGCCGCGGCATCAGCGCGGCGTTTCGGTCGAGCCGGGGATCTATTTCCTGGGGCTGCCATGGCAGTCGCGAAGAGCGTCCAGCTTCATCTGGGGTGTCTGGCACGACGCCAAGTATCTGGCGGATCGGATTTCCACGCAGCGCAAATATCTGGCGTATCATGAGTCCTCGAAACGGGAGACCCGAGCGCAGGCAGGCAAGGGGCGACAGTGATAGCTCGTCATTGGCGCTGGGTCAGCCGGGCTCGAAGCTGCCCCGCGCGCTCGGCCTTCGCGGCTATCAGATCGCGATCGCCGAGGCCGGCACGGCACTTGGCGGGCGCGTGACAGGCGAATCGCTTGCCGACTTTCCGGGCCATTGGTGGCAAACTGAACCGACGCTCAATCCAGTTTTTAGCCATCGACGAAGCCGTCAAGAATACCTTTCCGGAGTCTGACCCGCCTATGGTAGACCAGCCATCGCCGCCGACCGCGACATTGCGAAGACCTGAAGAGATCTTGATCTGGTGCCTATCGCGGATGAGACTTGGGATTGGCGCCTGGGGTCCACGCTAAGAGGATGAACTAAGTGGAAGAGACAACGATCGACCGTGCAGCCATGGAACGCTTGGCAAAAGCTTTGGCTTTCATCTGCGGCGCGGATCATTCTACTACTGTTGCCCTCAGGGCAGCCGCCGAGAGTGGTTCAGAGCGAGACATCAAGAAAGCCCGCGCGTTATTTCTTCAATTGAAGCCCGGAGACCGGAAGGCAGCATTGACGATGATCGGCGATTGATCCTGCAGCTATCCTGGAGGCGATGGATGTGGTCGTGGATCAGCTCTGGGGCATTGTTTG
This sequence comes from Alphaproteobacteria bacterium, assembly GCA_005884715.1. Classification (GTDB taxonomy): domain Bacteria; phylum Pseudomonadota; class Alphaproteobacteria; order Rhizobiales; family Aestuariivirgaceae; genus Taklimakanibacter. The sequence continues at coordinate 3,367 of VAZZ01000537.1, forward strand.
GAATATCTCTTGGTGAGAGAATACGACCAATGTCCGCCGAATCCTGGACAGGCCAAGGACTTCACTTTCTTCAGATAAAGCGCGGTCTCTGGCTGCTCGCGCTACGCGCAGGGCAGCTTCGAACTTGCTGAATGCGCCACTAACATCGAAATTGCCGCTGGAAGGAAACTCCGGATCAATGCTCACTGCACTAGGAGCGCAGACTAGATCGAGTATTCGTAGCTCGACCATCCTGATGGGTTGGCTTTTGGGGCACCGGTGAGTTCCTAAGGCGCCTATACCAAATCATGACGCAAACGGTGTCCTTTCGCCAGTTGATAGAAACAGCTCAGGAGTCAATGCCGTCGCTAGCATGACATCGTTGATATCTTCATGAGCTTTCCAGCTTTGGTCATGCTGCGCGTGCGGCAGCCAAAAATTGACCAGCCCTTCGCCAAGCGACCCATATCTCAGTAGCGGTTCAAGAAGCTGTTGTAACGCAGGCCCTCTGCCATACCCCTTGATGGTCTTCATTGCGTCAGCAAGAATCGGCAATCCACGCAGCCCGATAGCCAGCCCCAGCTCTCGGAATGCCAGCCGCTGAGAGGCCGAAGCGTTCAACGAACCTCCGGCCAGAAATACCGCTAAACCATGATGACAGGCATCAAGAAGTGATTCCAGAAGACGAAGGTCGCCGTACCGCTCTTCGTCGATCAACCTGACAAGGCGACAAGCATCGAATAGCAGACCACCTATGCCGAGCGGGTCGTCGGTCATCCAATCGCGATCCTGACATAAGGCGGCCAAAGATCTGGTTGCTTCGCTGAGGTCATTCGCTCCAGCGTCGGACGACATCGTTGCTGCATGTTGCAGTTCCCGGAAGGTGATGAAACCGTCCAATGCGTCATGCATTCCCATGGCTGCAACGAGCGGACGCGAGAGATCGATGCTCATCTTCCAATGAAGTCCAATAACTCGACCAGATGCGGCCCGCCGGGTAAAGCCCGCGAAAGCCGCTTGTCCCAACTCAACCGCCCAGCGCACATAAGCGATGTTTCCGGTCGCAAAGCCAGCTTGGCAGAGCGCATGCATCCACTTGGTCAGATAATGGAAGTACTGGCCATCCCGATCCCATTCCAGCCGTTCATCCAGTGGTTCATCAGCGTCGCGTTCCTTAAGCGGTTTGCCGATCCTCAGGCCGCCCGCTGTTGGATGATGGCGCCCAGTCTGTTCATCAAATCCGCTGATCCATCCGCTGCGGATGTCGTCGTCGCGATATCGCCCCAGAACCTGATGCACCTGGTCGATCAATTCCATTGCGCAGCGCCGGTGCGTTTGATCGCTCGTTCGCGCGAATAGCTCGAGGAAATTGCAGACTGCGAAGGCGTCGGTCCAAAGATATCGCTGCAGATGCTGTGCAGCTTGAAGCAAGCCGGTCCGCATAGCAAATTCCGACATCAGCCGAGCCGCTATCGCAGATGCGTCACCCGGAATCATTTTGCCCTTCCGAGCATTCGGCCAACGACGGTTGGTGCGCTTGCACGCGGAATGTGTCGCGACAGGCCGCCGAACATGGCACGGCTGGCGTCTCTTGGGCTGACCGTGATATCGGATAGCCATTCCGATAGTTCCGCGACAAATCACAGTCCTCCCAGTCTTGGCCCTGAGCTAGCTTCAGGCGATGTTGTTGGACTGAAACCAACGGCATTGCTGGCGCTGCCGATTTTCAGGGAACAAACCGGATCGATCACTCAGCCGCTGGTCGCTGAACCAGGGGCAGGCCTTTGACGACACCTTTCTGCATGACGAGCGGGTCATACGCCGTCCGGGCGAAGACTTCCCGCACCATCGGCGCGAAGAATGCCAGCGGCTCCGATCGGTAGTCGGGATCAAAGGACGCCTGATCCCAGCGCTCGCAAAAATCGACGCACGACTGGTAATAAGGGCTCGCTTTGTATTTCTCGCGCTCGAACTGGTTCCAGCCATAGTGGTGGGCATAATAGACCATCTGGAAGGCACCGTGATGCTCGACAGTCCATACGACCTCCTCGCGCAAAAACGGTCGAACGATCTCGGCGGCGAAATGATCGTGGTTCTCTGGCGCCAGCCCGTCGCCGATATCATGCAAGACGGCGGCGGCCACCCAGTCGATGTCGGCACCTTCGCGAAAAGCACGGGTCGCCGCCTGGAGACCATGTTCGAGGCGGGTGATCTTGTAGCCCGGAAGGGTTTCCTCTGATTGGAGCCCAAGCTCCCTCAGGACCCGGTCGGCCGCGCCCTTGACATGTTCGAGTTCAAACTCGCGAAGGAACAGGTACTCCTCCTTCGTCCCATCCTTCATTTGGGTAAAGTTGACGGACTTCATCGACGAGTTTCCTCCAATGGTGGGGGCCTATCCTATCGAAGCGATCGTGACACCTCAATATGTCGGAAATTCATAGACTGGATCGGCCTCAATGGACCCTATTGGGCAAACCGCATAGCAATTCGACCAAGCGGACCGTAGTCGACAGAAACATTGTCGCCTGCGGCGATTTCCAGCGGCACGAGACAAGTTCCGGTCGTGACGATCTGGTCCTTGGCCAGCGTCAGGCCGTGCTGCGAAAGCTCGTTTGCCAGCCAGACCAGGGCGATGCGCGGGTCACCCAGAACATTGGCGCCGATGCCCTCGCGTTCAAGTCGTGTGCCGACGCGACCGATGACCCGGTGTGCCGCGAGATCGAGGCTGCGCCACAAGGGCGGAGCCTCGGGACCGAGCACGAATTGATGCCCGCAGGCATTGTCGGCGATCAACTGCGCTGCACCCACCAGCGTGAAGTCGGTATAGCGTGAATCGGATACTTCGATGGCGAGATGGAGTCCGGCCACCGCCGCGAGCACCTCATTTTCGCCATAGGGTTCATCACGGGGCGGCAAATCGCGGGACATCCGGAAGGCAAATTCTGCTTCGGCGACACGCATGTGGTTCGCGCCGAATGTCAGGGTGGCGCCGTTCTGATGAACCATCTCCGCCAGAAGCCGCCCGGCGAGCGGGCCATCGACCGCAATATGCCGCTGGCCGGCGAGGCTCGTGGCGGCGATCTTCCAGCCGAAGAGCGGCCTGGTGCTCAGATTGCCGATCTGCGACTGGATCAGATACCCCTCGGCGCGGGTTTTGGGCCGCAACGGGAGAGGCAATTCCACCAAGGTCGTGCCGTCCCGCCAATGTCGGATCAGCAATTGCGATGCTTTCTTCGCCAGAGCCAACTCCACGGTCTGCCACCCTCAAAAAACTCCGACAACATGATCTTCCCCGCGACGCCGCCTTACTGACATCAGCGTTAGGAGCAACTTCCAGGATCGGGTCTTATGCGCGCAGACCAGGTTGCGACGCTTCATCAATCACTCGTTGTCACCGACTAGACCAGGAACTTATTCTTCTGCCAATGGTTGAAATCTTCTCGCCTTGGATCAGAGTATCGGCCTTGTAGCTGCGGTCGGCGCCGACAACTATGGGCATTGGTGAAATCTTCCTCGCGCGAGCGGCGTCAATGCTTTTGCCGTTGCAGGGGGTTGTCAAGCAGAAACGTACATCGTTCCGCGCACGGCTGCCGCGTGATGGATGCTACGAGCTTGAGATCTCGATCACAAAATCGCGCGGGCTGCCGTCACCACCATTGGTCGGGTAGCAGTCGTCAGGACAGGCCGATACGATGATCATGGCATCGCGCCGCATGCGCAAGGTGACGCGGCCATCGGGGATATAGGGCGGTCGCGCATATTCGATCGAGCCATC
>VAZZ01000537.1:7132-9872 GCA_005884715.1 Alphaproteobacteria bacterium
GAAAGGCATGGACAAGCCCACCGATGTGACAGCGGTGCGGAAATTGCCGGTGCAGTTTGGATGATCGCCGGGGCGGCCGAATCTCCTGTACATTTCCGGATTGCAAGGGGCGATCAGCGTGTCATGCAGCCCGCGGGTCGTATCCGCCACATAGTCGAAGACCGGCAGATAGCGATCCGAGATGAGGATGTCGCCCGGTGCGAAATAGATCTTGCCCAATACTTCGCGGCAATGTTCGAGGGAGAGATATTCCTGCGGCGATGATCGCGGCAGGCACCAGAAATCGACAACCTGGGTGCCGCTCACATTGACGATGGTGACTTCATCGCCGGCGCGAACCGGCACGGCCGCCCCCTGTCCCGCCGGTACCCTAATCCTTTCCATCTTTGCGACCCAAATTCTTTTTCTATTCAATAGCTTATTATCGTTACCGAATAAACTGATTCAATTGCGCAAAAGTGAGACTGGAGAGCAAAAGCTTGCGCGCCGTCATCCTCTATGAAAGATTTGCCGACAGCGGTTTTTCTCCCGACACGACCCATGCGGTTTGCCGGTTTGCCGGTTCAGCAAGGAGGAGCGCATCATGACCACGCAAATGGATCTCAAGCCTGCTATTCCGCCATTACCTGGACTGCATGTACTGGCCAGGAACTGGTGGCTTCTGCTCTTGCGCGGCATAGCGGGAATCATCTTCGGCGTGCTCGCTTTCGTCTGGCCGGGCATCACGCTTCTCACCCTGGTCATCTTCTACGGCGCCTATGCCTTGCTCGACGGCATCTTCGCCATCGGAGCGGCCTTTCGCGGCGGTGAGGCGCAGTCACGTTGGTGGCTGATCCTCATCGGGATCCTCGGCATCGCTGCCGGGCTTCTCACCTTCCTGTGGCCAGGCATCACCGCCCTCGTGTTGGCGCTGTTCATCGGCGTTTGGTCGCTCGTCCATGGCATTTTCGAGATCATCGGCGCCATCAAGATCCGCAAGGAGATCGACAATGAATGGTGGCTCGTCCTGAGCGGCGTGCTCTCGGTGCTCTTTGGCCTGGTGATGCTGATCATGCCGGGCGCCGGCGCCCTGGCGCTCGTCTGGGTCATCGGCGCTTATTCGATCATCTTCGGCGCACTTCTGGTCGGCTTCGCCCTGCGGCTGAAGACGCATAGCCACGGGTCTCGTTAAGCTCTTTAAGAGACGAAGACGACCTATCAGTCGATGGGCTTCGCTCGTCCGATAGAGGGGCCCGCTGGTCACTCTGCCAAATCTCTGGCGCGCTTCCCGGCGAGGTGGAACCACCTCGCCGAAAAGGATTCGCGCCAAATCAATATGGAGCAAATCCTTATCGCCAAAGTCTTCAACTTTGGCGGGATTTGCTCTAGCCTGTCCCTCAAGCTATGCCGAGGTGACAGCCATGACACCGCTCGCCGCCACCCTTGCGGATCTCGTCCGGACCGCTGAGCGTCCCTTCGAGGATGCGCGCGCCATGCCGCCTGGCGTCTATACAGGCGAGGACTTTCTCGCCCGCGAACTGGAAATGATCTTTTCCAAGGAATGGGCCTGCATCGGGCGCTCGTCTTCGCTGAAGGAGCCGGGCGACTACGTCGCTTACGAGCTTGCCGGACAACCCATCGTCGTCCTGCGCGATGGTGAGAGAAAGCTCAAAGCCTTCTCCAATGTCTGTCTTCATCGCATGTCCACGCTGCTCGAAGGCAGCGGCAATAGGCGAAGCATCGTCTGCCGTTATCATGGCTGGACCTATAATCTCGACGGCAGCTTGCGCGGCGCGCCCTTCATGAAACCGACCACCGGCTTCTGCCGGGAAAACTATCGATTGCCCGCCATACGCTGCGAGGAATGGCTCGGCTGGATCTATGTCACGCTCAATGCGCAGGCGCCGGCCGTCTGCGAGGCGTTGCGGCCGCTCGAAAACATGATCGCGCAATATGGCATGGAGAATTATATCGAATGCTTTCGCGAGACCCATGTCTGGGATACCAACTGGAAGGTGCTCGCCGAAAACTTCATGGAAAGCTACCATCTCCCGGTCTGCCATGCCGCTACGGTTGGACCTTATTCCAAGCTCGAAGAGATGGAATGCCCGCCGGGATATGCAGCGTTCAACTATCACTGGATTACCAAGGAGGCATCGCTGGCGATCGGCAATGCTCATCCCGCCAATACGCGCCTCGAAGGCAAGTGGCGCAAGACCACAGCTCTGCTGGCACTGTATCCGAGCCATCTCATCACATTGACGCCCGGCTATTTCTGGTATCTTTCACTGCATCCCAAAGGTGTCGGACAGGTCCATATGGTCTATGGCGGCGGGCTTTCGCCTGAATTCATCGACGATCCGAAGGCGCAAGAGTATGTCGCGGCGCTCAAGAAGCTGCTCGATGAAGTCAATGTCGAGGATCGGCAATGTACCGAACGCGTGTTCCGCGGCCTCAACTCGCAAAAGGCGAAGCCCGGTCATCTCTCCTATCTCGAACGGCCGATCTACGATTTCATGCAATATATCGCGGAGCGGACAGCAGGTGTCGCGCGCACTTCTCTGCTGGCGGCCGAGTGAGAATAGGTTTTACGCACGCCGCGCCACATCGACCAGCATGCGTGCCGCCTTGGTCACTTGCGCGATCTCGACATATTCATTGAGCGAATGGGCCTGGACTATATTGCCTGGGCCGAAGATGACCGTCTCGATGCCGCAAGCCACCATCTTGGTCGAATCCGATCCATAGGGCACGCCTTCGG
>VAZZ01000538.1 GCA_005884715.1 Alphaproteobacteria bacterium
TCACGCCCGATCAGCCGAGCCAATAGCGCGGCCCAGGACCCTTGCGCCCGGCGCGGTCGACCGGATTGGCCAGGCTGCATCGGTCAATCGACAGGCAGCCGCAGCCGATACATTCGGTCAGCCCCGAACGGATACGCTGGAGCTCGGCGATCCGCTGGTCGATGCGCTTCGTCCATTCTCCTGAGAGCCGCGCCCAGTCTGCGCGCTTGGGCACACGATCAGCCGGAAGCTTGGCCAGTTCCGCGCCAATCTCTTCGAGTGTGAGCCCAATCCGCTGCGCGAAGACGATGAATGCGATCCGGCGCAGGACCGCGCGCGGAAAGCGGCGATGTCCTGAGCCAGCCCGCTGCGACGTGATGAGCCCGCCTTCCTCGTAGAAGCGCAGTGCCGATGACGCGACACCGCTGCGCCGCGAAACCTGGCTGATCGTCAGCATGGGTTCCATCCGGCAAGGAAAGCACAAATTTCGCTTGACTTCAAGTTCACTTTAACTTGTAGCAACGAAACTCCTGGTTCGGAAAGGAGCAATGGAAATGCAGAGGAAAAGTGATCTCGGTGGGCTTCGCGTGGCGGTCACCGGTGGGACGTCCGGCCTCGGACTGGCACTGGTGCGGCTTCTGGCCTCGCGCGGAGCGCGTGTCGCCTTCGTCGCCCGTACCGCGCCGGCCGTCGAAGATACGGCGCGCCGGACCGGCGCCTACGGAATCATCGGCGATGTCGGGTGCAAGGACGACATTTTCCCGATCGCGCTGCAGATCACCGGCAATCTTGGCGGGCTCGATGTCCTCATCAACAACGCTTCGAGCCTTGGCCCCGTACCGATGGCGCCGCTTGCCGACACTGACTGCGAGGAGCTCGAGCAGGCGCTGGCGGTCAATCTCCTGGGGCCGTTCCGGTTGACCAAGGCCCTGTTCGGAAGCCTCGCCAAATCCGCAAATGAGGGCACGGGCGCGCTGGTGATCAACATCACAAGCGATGCGGCAGTCAACGCTTATCCCGGCTGGGGCGCCTATGGCGCGAGCAAGGCGGCGCTCGGACATCTGACGGCGATCTGGGCCGAAGAGGCAAAGGCCGATGGCGTGCGCTTCCGCGCGATCGACCCCGGCGATATGGACACACCGCTGCATGCGCTGGCGATGCCCGATGCCGATCCGGCAAAACTCAAGCGTCCGGAAGAGTCGGCCGCGGAGATCATCCAGACTATGCGCGACGCTCTGCCCTGCCTGACCGCGCATTCGGCCCGGTTGACGGCATGATTGCCGCCGACCGTCCCGATCGGCGATCGGCCAGGCTTTGCGTCGTCGGGCCGGATGGCGGCACCAGGCATTTGTCGCGTAGTCATCTTGCGACGCTGTTCCGCCCGGGAGATGTCGTCATCACGAATGATGCCGCGACGCTGCCGGCAAGCCTGCATGGCATTCATGTAGCAAGCGGCACGCCCGTGGAGGTACGGTTGGCAGGCTGGGTATCGTTCGGCGATTCGGCTCGTTTTATCGCCATCGCCTTTGGAGCGGGTGACTATCGCACGCGCACGGAAGACCGCGCTCCCCCGCCACCCATGTCTTTGGGCGACCGCCT
>VAZZ01000539.1 GCA_005884715.1 Alphaproteobacteria bacterium
AGGCATCGAAGCCGGTAATCGTGTAGACGGCATGAAGAAGCCCCAGCGCCGCCACATAGAGGAAGACCTGGGCCTGCGGCCACACGTTACCACCTGCATCGCCGGTGAAGTTGGTGAAGGTGAACAGGCGGCTGAATTTGAGCGACGGCGCGAAGGCGAGAAGCGCCAGCGTCAACACGATGGCGGTCGCCATAATGATGTAGCCGCTCCAGTCGGTGAGGATGGTCGTAATCCGCAGGTAATAGTGGTTGAGAATGGCATGGACCACCGTCACCGCGGCGATGAAGACCGTCTGTATCCACCAGCCTTGTGAAAATTCACCGGTCGGAGTCCAGGAAGTGACGTCCATGCCCACCACTTGCGCGAGGAACAGATCACGGAACAGGTTGAACAGGCCGAAATTCACCGATGAGACGACGAACAACAGGCCAAGCAGGTTGAACCATGCCGCGGCCCAGCCGAAGCCCCGGCCGCCGAGGATGGATGACCAGTGATAGATGCCGCCCGCCGTCGGATAAGAGGAGTCGACCTGGCCCATGGCGGCCGCCACCAGGAGCGCGAACAGCGAGCCGAGCGGCCAGATATAGCCGATCGAGCCGCCGCCACCGGCGCTGAGCGCCGCCGGAAAGGCCGTGACGCCGCCGGCGACGATGCAGATGATGGCAAAGGAGATGGCAAAATTCTGGAACGGCCCCATGCGCCGGGTCAATTCCTGCGCATAGCCCATGCCATGCAGAACTTTCATGTCTTCTCGATGTTCTGTGTCCGAATAGTCTTTGGGTGTCATAGTTTCTCTCCCGATAAATATTTATGTGCTTAGTCTATGAACCGGATTGCATCCTCACTGCTGCTGGTGGAAATAGAAGGGTTATGGCCTGCTCCAGGATTGTCGCAAGCCGTGACGCCCACTGAGTTTGCCCCGCTTCATGGCTGATCAGATCGTTGCGGATCTCCAGCATGACATGATTGAGGCCGCGGGGTCCGCCATGCAGATTGAGCGTGTGGCACACACCATCCTGCGGCCCATAGGGCTCATTGCGCCTGACCACGATATCCTTCATCCGACCGCAAAGCCCGAGCACCAGATCGGCGAGACGGGTATCGCGATCATGCAATATGCCAAGGTCGAGCTGGCGGCGGATGCCTTTATAGGTCGGGGTGAAGCTGTGCATCGTCACGATGAGCGATGCGATGCCGCGCGCGGCGCGGCGGTCGAGAAACTGCGATACCGCATCATGGAAGGGACGATAGATGGAGCGGATGCGGGCGAGACGTGCATCGGGCTCCAGGTTTTCATTGCCCGCTATGCGCGTCGTCTCGCTCATCACCGGCATGGCGTCGGGTGATTCAGGCGGACGGTTGCAGTCATAGACGAGGCGCGAATAGCGCTGCAGCAGGAGCGGCGCGTCGAGTGCCTTCGCCAATTGCCGCGACACGGCCTCAGCGCCGATGTCCCAGGCGATATGGCGCGTGAGGTCTTCTTCGGCGAGTCCTAGCGTGCCAAGCGATTTCGGAATGACCTTGCCGGCATGCTCGCATACAAGAACCACGGGCGATGGCCCGCTCTCATTCACGACAATAGCCGGCTCGCCCTCGTCCGGGCGAAGCAGTCCGCTCATGGAGAAATATCCCCTATCCCTCTGGAAAGATCATTTCAGAATCGCACTTCTCTGTCAATTTCGTTACAAGGCCTGTGCATGACGGCCAGGAATTCCCCAAAATCCGAAACAGTCGCTGAACGAATCAGGCTGGGCTCGACCAGGTTGACGCCGGCCGAGCACAAGCTCGCCAATGCGCTGCTCGCCAATTATCCGGTGGCCGGGCTGTCGAGCATCACCGAATTCGCCAAGGCCGCCAGGGTATCGACGCCGACCGCTCTCAGACTGGCTAAGAAGCTCGGCTTTGCCGGCTTTCCATCCTTGCAGGCGGCATTGCGCGGCGAGGTCTCGGCCCAGTTGCAGGACCCGATCGCACGGCACCAGCGCTGGTCGCATGATGCGCCCGATGCCCATGTGCTCAACCGCTTCGCCGAGGCCGTCATGGAAAATTTGCGCGGCTCGCTCAAGCTCATCGATCACCGCAGCTTCGACCGGATCGCCGACCTGATCGCCGACCCGCATGCCGCGGTCCATATCGTCGGGGGGCGCATCACCATGCCGCTGGCGGAATATTTCCACACCCATTTGCACATGATCAGGCCGCAAGTGACCTTGATGCCGGCGCTGCCCGCCTCATGGCCGCAATATCTCCTCAACATGAAGCGCGGCGATATCCTCATCGCTTTCGATGTGCGCCGCTATGATCAACGCCTCGCCGAAGTCGCAGGCCTGGCGCATCAGCGCAAGGTGAAGATCGTGCTCTTCACCGATCAGTGGATGTCGCCTATCGCAGGCATCGCCACGCATGCCTTCCCCTTGCGCATCGATGCGCCCTCGGGCTGGGACTCGAACGTGGCCACACTCTTCATGATCGAGGCGCTGATCGCCGACATCGTCGATCGCCGCTGGCCTGAGACCGAGCAGCGCATCCGCGAGCTCGAGGGATTGACCAGCGCGCTTCCTGCGGCACAAGGACGTTTACGCCGCACTTCATGACGTATTGCGCAGGGTCCTGCCCCGTGCCATCCACTATCAACGATTAGATAAAAGTATGAGAGGGTTCGTGGAGTCGTTCGACTTCATCATCATCGGATCGGGCTCGGCGGGATCCGCCATGGCGCATCGTCTGTCGGAAGATGGACGCCATAGCGTGCTGGTGCTCGAATATGGCGGCACGGATGTGGGGCCGCTGATCCAGATGCCGTCCGCCCTCTCTTATCCAATGAACATGTCCACCTATGACTGGGGCATCGTTGCCGAAGCTGAGCCTGCGCTTGGCGGACGCCGTCTCGTGACACCGCGCGGCAAGGTGATCGGCGGTTCGTCCTCGATCAATGGCATGGTCTATGTCAGGGGCCATGCGAGGGATTTCGACGCATGGGAAGAGATGGGCGCCAAGGGCTGGGGCTTCCGCCATGTGTTGCCTTACTATAAGCGCATGGAATCCTCGCATGGCGGCGAGGAAGGCTGGCGCGGCATCGACGGGCCCTTGCATGTCACCCGCGGCAAATGCGCGAACCCGCTCTATCAGGCCTTTGTCGAAGCCGGCCGCCAGGCGGGCTATCCTGTCACCGAGGACTATAGTGGTCGCGAGCAGGAATGATTCGGCGCCATGGAGCGGACGATCTGGCAGGGCAGACGCTGGTCGAGCGCCAATGCCTATTTGCGCCCCGCCCTCAAGCGCTCGAATGTCAAGCTCACCACCCGCGCTTTCGTTCGCCGCATCCTGCTCGAGGGCAAGCGCGCCACGGGCGTCGAATATGAGCGCGGCGGCGACGTGTTGAGAGCGCGAGCACGCCGCGAAGTGATCCTGGCGGCGAGCGCGATCAATTCGCCGAAACTTCTGCAGGTTTCAGGCATCGGCGATGCCGCACATCTGAAATCGATCGGCATCGCGCCCATCCATGATCTGCCGGGCGTCGGCGACAATCTGCAGGATCATCTCGAAGTCTATTTCCAGATGGAATGCCTGAAGCCGGTATCGCTGCGTCCGAGCCTCAATCTCTTCTCCAAGGCCCTCATCGGGCTCGAATGGCTCCTGTTCAAGACCTGTCTCGGCGCCACCAATCATTTCGAGAGCTGCGGCTTCATCCGCTCACATGCCGGCGTCGACTATCCCGACATCGAATATCACTTTCTGCCGATCGCCATTCGCTATGACGGCAAGGCCGCGGTCGCGGGACATTCCTTCCAGGTCCATGTCGGGCCAATGCGCTCGAAATCACGCGGCTTCGTGAAGGCGAATTCGAACGATCCGAAGGAAGCGCCCGTGATCAGGTTCAACTACATGTCGCATCAAGATGACTGGGCGGAATTCCGCTCCTGCATCCGTCTCACGCGCGAGATCTTCGAACAGGACGCGCTCAAACCCTACAAGGGCCGCGAGATCCAGCCGGGCGAGCATGTGCAGAGCGATGCCGTGATCGACGGCTTCGTCCGCGATCATTGCGAGAGCGCCTTTCATCCCTGCGGCACATGCAAGATGGGGAGCGCTTCCGATCGCATGGCGGTGGTCGATCCCGAATGCCGCGTCATCGGCATCGAGGGCTTGCGCGTCGCCGACTCCTCGATCATGCCAAGGATCACCAATGGTAATCTCAATGCACCATCGATCATGATCGGCGAGAAGGCCTCAGACCATATTCTCGGCCGCGAC
>VAZZ01000540.1 GCA_005884715.1 Alphaproteobacteria bacterium
ATCGATGCGGGTCAATGTGATGCATGCCGTCCGCGTTCCAGCCAACGCCTGTCGGAGCCAAGACAGGACTTCGATCGATTTCCCGCTCTCGGTACGACGACGTGCACAATGTGGTAACTTCAAGCGCCCGCACTTCGGTCCCGTACGTCGGAACACAACTCTGCGCATATCGGAAGAGCCTTCCGCCATTCACGATGACTCTGCCCGCCGGCCGCGATGTCCGTGCATTCCTGGCGATGGCCGGCCTCGTCGCATGAGGCCGCCACGGACCTGACAAGGCGTCCGCATAATACAGATGAAGGGTGTCGTGCTTCCGTTCGGGGTTCGCCTCCGTGAACAGCCACCATCTCTGATCGTGGTAGATCAGGGACGTGTCCACGAAATAGGGACCCTCGAGCAACGTTCCAACGAAAGACCATTCCGTTGGGAAGTGTGTAGCCTTGTACAAACGAACAGAGCCTGCTTGATGACTCTCCGGAATCAGGTAGTACTCGTTCATCCATTCGAACACGTACGGATACGACAGGTGGAAGCGCTCGGCGATCACGATCTGCTGGTAGGCCCAGTTCATACCGTCGCAGCTCGTTGCCAGGCCGATTTCTCCTTTGTTGGCTTTCCAATTAAAAAGCTCAAAGAACATGAACCACGTGTCGCTGACGCGAAGCATGAAGGGATCCGCGACGACGGCCGCCGTCACGTCTGAGACATCCTCACGTGTAAGAACTGGATTCCTCACGCCCTTGGGAGGCTTGAGGTCGAAGGGAGAATCGCCGATGTAGATCCCGATTGACCATCTCGACGGCGCAGCAACGTAGACGCGATGGCGACCGTCACCGGCCAAATCTGTGTCGATGATAAGGCCCGCTGTGTGGAGCTCTCCTATCTCCGAACAGTAGGCGGCCGCTTCCCCTTCAGTGCGCATCGGTGGCCGGTGAGTCTGGACCTGCCGATACGTGTCGGGTGGCTCCCCCCTGGCCCAGACAGGGAGCACGCTCGAGGGCAAGGGCGTGGCGTCGTGCCAGATACGCTCGACATCGGTCGGCGAATCGGGGATGTGAAAGAACGTGCCGACCCGCATGATCTTTCAGTCTGCAACCTGGGACAAAGCGCCACATCGAGCGCGATCGATGGCTTGTTGATACACATGCAACACCCGTCCGATGTACTTCTCCATCCCGAAGTACTCCTCGACCCGGCTTCGACAGCGTTCCCTCATTCCCTGTCGCAGCGTCTCGCACCCCAGCACCTGATCGAGAGCCTGAGTGACGGCTCCAACGTCCTCGGGTGGAACCAGGAACCCTGTTTCACCATCGGCGACAGCCTCTGGTGCACCGCCAGCCGTGCTCGCGACGACTGGGCAGCCACAGGCCATCGCCTCGATGTATACGTTGGCCGTGCCACCCTCGAATTTCGCCGGTGAGCAAAAGACGTCCGCTTGTCGATAACACTCAGGCAGCTGGTCGCGGTCGACAAACCCATCGAACTGAACGTTGCCGCCCGCTCCGGCATGATCGATCCTGGCGCGCAGCCTGGCGATGAAGCCGCTCTCGCCGCGGCCCAGGATCCGCAGCAGGATGTCCGGGTATTTCTGGCGAATCCGCAGCACCGCCTCGAGCATCGTCCCCACGCCCTTGCTGGCCGCAATGTTGCCGACGAACAGGACCGTCGGCGGGGTTCGTGGCCGTCCGGAGGCATCCGACGGCTTGAATGCCTCAGTGTCCACTCCGCAATGCACGACGTGGATGGATTCCCGCGGCACCCGATAACAGCCTGCCGTGAAATCGGCGATCGCGCCGCTACAGGCCATGACGGCGTCAGCCAGCCTGATCGAAGTGCCCTCCATGAACGTTCCGACGCGATAAAGACTGCTGTCCTTCTCGGGCCACCCGATATGAGTCGTGAGCATGGCGAGCGGCCCGTGAAGCTGGACGACGACAGGTATCCGCAGTCCCTCGTTGCGATCCAGCTGATAGGCGAAGCCTTCGGCGCCGTACTCCGCAAAGTCAATGACATCAAAAGCGATCGTTCGCGACAAATGGGTGAGGTGTCGGAGCACCGACCACGAATATCCGAGCCAGTAGGTCTCCGGCTGATTGATGGAGAACTCCATCGCCGGCTCGTCACCAGGTCGGCGCATGCGGTGGACGGTGACACCGTCGGCAACGTGTGTGCTCACTTCCGGCCCCGGCACAGCGGCAGCGGAAAGCACGTGTACCGTGTGTCCTGCGCGAGCGAGCTCGCGGGCCTTGTTCCACGTTTGTGTCCCAATGCCGCCTTGCGCCGTCTCCGGCGGGTAGTTCTGGGATACGAGGCAGACGTTCATCGCCGGTCACTCACGATGTCGTTCACCTCGACGTCCCGGTGCATACAGTCCCCACGTTCTGACAACCGGCGTCGCAGTTGCGAACCGGTGCTTGAACGCTTCGCCTCCGATTCCGAAGTCGAAGGCGGAGACTCCCCCGTTAATCGCAGCCACAAGAAGGCGGCGGAGGAGCACTTCACCCGGCGAATGTCGGGCGAGGTCAATCGCGAACGTCGGCTTGTACCACAGGAAACTGTCGTTGTAGCAGAATCCGAAATGCATTGCGATCGCTCGACTCTGCCATTCAATCCTGGTGAAACGCAGCCACCCCGCATCGGAGGCGGCACGCGTCAGACGACGATAGAACTCCCGGTGCTTCTCTTTGAGAAACCGGCTCGGAGATGGCGTCGACTGCCAGCGGGCAACGTGCTGCTCGAAGAACTCGTCGAGGTGCGGAAGAATTTCA